>JANLOU010000062.1:0-12906 GCA_031366735.1 Candidatus Eiseniibacteriota bacterium | reverse complement strand
ACCGATGAAGCGGACACCGTTCGTGTAGTCCTCGCGTCAACAGCCTAGACATCCCCCAGTGTTGGCCTATGAAGCGATCGAGCGGTGCCCGAAAAATCCCTCTGGGTCAGCGGATCTCAGTATCACCAGGCCGCTGACCGGGTACACAAGCGGTCCGGCGAGAGCCGTCCCTCCACTGAACACCAGAGGAAACTGAAAGTCGGTGTAGATCCAAGCTAGCCGGTCGTAGAGGCCGATGCGTTGTCGTTAGACGGGGCTCGTACCCTCGACCGGACCCCTACAGCACCGGCTAGCCCAGATGTTGATCCGGCGAGGTTCCGTCGGATCGGTTTTGGAGGTCCCCCCCTCCGTAGCATTGATAAAGCACCCTGCGTGCCAACACCCGGACAAGACCCGGACATTCTGCTAACGCGTTATTCTGCAGCGTCCGACTGGTGGTCCAAAGGCCCGGCGAGCCGTGCCCGCCCACTTGGAGTGGGCCGCGAATCAGTAAAACTTTTTGCTGGTTTCGTACCCGCCATCGCAACTCATTGTGTGACAACAACGGAAGCAGAAGAAAATTTCATACACCCGACCTGAAAGTTTCTTTCGTATCCGCTGACTGCGGCGATGCCCAACAGAAAGGCCCCGGCGTGTGCCGCCGAGGCCGTGGATTCTGAGCTGGGAGGATGGGTCAGCGCGATTCGAGCCCGAACACGCGGATGCGGTTGAGGAGCGTGGGATAGCTGAGCCCCAGTTCGCGTGCGACCTGCGCCTTGTTCCCGCGCAGGCGGTCCAACGCCTCGGTGATCACCATGCGCTCGACCTCGGACACCTGACTGCGCAGTGTGCCCCCGGTGGCGACTTTGGCGCCCCGGCCCGAGAACACGGCGATCGGGGAATCGAAAGGCTCCGACCGGTCCGCATCGCCACGCGCCAGTTCACGGATCTCGATGGGCAGCAGGTCCACGCCCAGCACATCGCCGTCATCCGCCAGCACGACCATGCGCTTCACGGTCTTCTCCAACTCGCGCACATTGCCCCGCCACTCGTGCTCGAGGAACAAGCGCATGACCTCGGGCGCGAAGCCGCGCAACGGCTTCTCCATCTGGCGTGAATACATGGCAAGGAAATGCTGCGACAACACCGGAATATCCTCGCGCCGCTCGCGCAGCGAAGGCACTCGCACGGTGATGTCATTGAGGCGGTAGTAAAGGTCCTCGAGGAATCTCCCGTCGCGGATCCGCTCACGCAGGTCGCTGCTGGTGGCACAGATCACCCGCGCATCGACCTTCTTGTTGCGCGTCGCGCCCACCGGACGGATCTCGCCGCGGTCCAGCACATGCAGCAGTTTGGCCTGCACGGTCTCGGGGATCTTCTCGATCTCGTCGAGGAAGATGGTGCCACCCTCGGCCTCCTCGAACAGGCCGCGCTTATCGCGCGTGGCGCCCGTGAACGCGCCCTGCACATAGCCGAACAACTCGGACTCGAGCAACTGTTCCGGCAACGCGGCACAGTTCACCTGCACGAACGGCAGGTCGCGCCGCGGACTGATCTCGTGCACCACCTGGGCGAACAAGCCTTTGCCCGTGCCCGTCTCACCCATGAACAGCACGCTCGCCGTGCTATCGCCGACCTTGCGAAGCAAGGTGAGGATATCGCTCACTTCACGCGACTGGCTGATGACCCGCTCCGAGCCGGGGCTCGGACGCAGCTTGTCGCGCAACTGCTGGTTCTCGGCGAGCAGCAAGGAGCGCTGCGCCTCGACGATGGCCACGGCGGCGCTGTTGGCGAGCACCGCGAGCAGGTTGAGATCCTTCTGCTTGAAGGCGCCGAGCAGGTTGTCGTTGAGGCGGTCCACATAGACCAGACCCACCGCCTGCGAGGGGAAATTGAGTGGAACGCACACGAGCGAGCCCACGCCCTCGAGCGCATCGGTGAGTGCCGCGCCGAACCGCGGATCGGCGGCCACACGGCTCGAGAACATCGGGCCACTCTCGGCGAAGCGCGCACCCGCCACGGTTTCGAGCACGCGCAATGCGCGGCGCGCGCGGTCGCGTCCCAAGCCGTGCTGCGCGACCACATCGAGCCGTCCCGGGCTGGCGCTGAATGCGACGAAGCCCCGGTCGCCACCCGAGTGCTCGACGGCCAGCTTGACGATGGCCGCCAGCAGGCCGTCCATGTCGGCGGTCTCGCGGAACAGCCGATTGGCCTCTTCGAGCGCGCGGAACTCATTGCAGGTGGAGAGCGACACGGCGACATACTGGCGCTCGATCTCGCGCCGAAGCGCACCCGCGCGGCCCTGCGTCTCGGTGTCGCCCACATCCGCGATCCATTGTTCCGCCTGCTCGAGCAGCGCCAGCGCTTGATCGTAGTGCTCGCGCTCGGCCTCGAGCCGCGCCAGCGACAATAACGCCTCGGCAGCAGCCGGCACCACGCCCAACTGCCGGAACATGGCTGCGGCACGGCGAGAAGCATCGGCAACCGGCTCGAGCGCGAGCCGCATGCGCTGGCTGGTCGGAAGCAACGCCAGCACCTCGGCCCACGAGGCGAGCGTCGTGGCCATCTCGTACTGTTCGCCCAACTGCTCGAAGACCTGCGTCGCCTCGCGCAGCTTGGCCTCCATTGCCAGCGTCTGCCCGCGGGAGGCGTCGAGCCGGGCGAGCGCGCGGAGCGCGATGGCCCCCTCGATCCGATCCCCCAGACGCTCGGCGAACGCGAGCCCCTTGGCCAGATGCTGCGCAGCTTCCTCGTTGCGGCCAAGCTGCAGGAGCGCCATGCCAAAGCGGATCTCGAGCTCCATCACCATGTCGCCCTGTGGCGCCATCGCATGGGCTTCGAGCAGTGCGGGTTCGATCAGCGCCAGCGCTTGTGCGCCTGCACCGCGGTCGAGCTCGAGCTCGGCCAGGAACTCCCGCGCCAGCAACATCTCGCGCTGCGAGTTGGAGGACCGTGCGCGCTCGAGCGCCATGCGGTAATGCGCCTCGGCCGTATCGCCCTCGCGGCGGCGGCGTGCGAGCAGCCCCAGCGCGAGCAGCGCATTCGCTTCGTTCTGCTGATGCGACAGTTCGCGCGAGATCCGCAGCGACTGGCGGAAGTGCTCGTCGGCCAGATCCCACTGCCCCAATCGATACCGGATCAGGCCGAGGTTCTGGTGGTGCATGCGCATGCGCCCGAACAGGCCCTTGCGTTCGTCGATCTCGAGCGCCTGCTCGAGGAAACGGGTCGCCTCACGCCATTCGCGCAGGTTCTTGTAGACCACTCCCAGATGGTTGAGCGCGCCCACCAGACCGTCGGCATCATCGATGCGCCGGAATGTGGCAACCGCGTTCTGCAGCCACTCGATGGACGCATGCGGCTGGCCCATGCGGCTGAGATTCGCGCCGATCAACTGCGAGGCGCCGGCCACCGTGCGATGGTCGTCGCTATCGCGCAGCACATCATAGGCGTGGCGCGCATAGCGCATGCTGCGGCGGTACTGGCCACTCTCGTAGTGGATCGAAGCGAAACGCGCTGCGATGCGCGCGTTGCACCGCCCATCCCCAAGCACGCGGGCCTCGTTGCGAGCGCGGCGGGTATCGATCAGCGCGGTCGCGAAATCTGCGCGCTTGAGCGAAGCCTCGGAGAGGCGGAGGAGAAGCCGCACGCGGTCCTGGAGCGCCGCCGGCCGCGTCTCTTCGAGCGCGGTACGGTACGCTTCCAAGGCACCCGCGAAGTTATCCGCGGCCAGATGGAGATCTCCGACAGCCTCACTCTGGGACATGCCGCCAGAAGCCAGCTGTCCCGTTCGAGACTGATCGGGGGGGATCGCTCTCTGCACAGTACGAGCCCTCGACGACTTACATACCCGGTGGGGCACTCCGGCGCGATTCGCCCGAGTGCCTGTGATTCATCGAGTCCGACAACGCGCGTCTAGAAACGCTTCAGGTGTTGCTGAGCCCAGGCCACCATCCATTGATGGAAGTTGAGCACACCGACAACCGGTTCGTTCCGCTGTATCGCCGTCTGTCCCATCTTGGGAGGAGCCGGCAAGCCATTGGTCTGATCCGGTTCACCTGAAGACGGCCCCACCATGGGACGAGGACGCGGAGCGGCACCCCGGTCATATTGCTTATGACGCGCGGCAGCTGCTTCGGATCCAGCCCCAAGCGCCACCAAGAAGGTGACGACGAGCGCCAGCGTGATGAACCTGCTGTGAAGTTTAGTCCGCATCGCGTTTGCCCACTCCCTCCAACACCGTTGAGAACGGCCATCGGGACAGCATTCCACTCTGGCCGGAGGGAACCAGAGAAGCGTTGGAAAAACTTTTGAGGGGACCTGCTTCGCCAGCCCGAAGTATCCTGCGCTTGTGAAAGAGTCGTCAACCATGAAATCGTCCCAGGATGTGAAATCGTCGACCGGGGGGATTCAGTTGGGACGCGCTCGTGAGGCAGCCGCCTCGGCGGCCGCTTCCACCGCGGCGAGCCGGGCGAGGCCATAGCGCAGGCCCTGGGTGGAGCACACCAGACCCGGCGCCTGGAATCGTTCGAGCAGGGCTTGGACCACCAGCGCTCCCGCCCCGATGATGTCGGCGCGGCCATCACCCATGATGGGCATACGGCGACGCTCTTCCAACGAAGCATGGACGATCCGGTCGATCAGCGTCAGGGCCCGCTCGCGTTCGATGTACCAGCCCTCGAGCAGAGCCGGGTCGTAGTCGGTCAGGCCGCGGTCCATGGAGGCCAACACCGTCACGGTGCCGCCCACGCCGGCCAGGAAACTGCTGCGGTCCGGCAATAATGCACAGCCATGCATAAGTTCGGAGCGGATGCTCGCCTGCGCAGCGGCGATGGTCTCGGCCGAGGGCGGATCGCCCTGCATCATGCGCTCGGTCAGCGTCACGGCGCCGAAGGGAACGCTCGTCCAACGACCCGCCTCCGCCCCCACTCCACTCACCACCTCGGTGCTCCCGCCGCCAAGGTCGAACACCACGCATTGGCTGCGCCGCGCGCGCTCCCCCAGCCCCAGCACCACGGCGCGATAGACCAGGCGCGCCTCATCCTCGCCAGCAAGGATGCGCACATCGACCCCGGCATCGTGGCTCAGGCGGCGTGCCACCTCGGCACCATTGCTGGCCATGCGCATGGCCGCCGTGGCCCCGACGATCAGTCGCGTCGCACCCAACGACCGCGCGCGCCGTGCGAACTCCTGCGTCAGGGTGCTGGCGCGCTCGATCAGGTCGGAGGCGATCAGTCCGGTCTCGTGCATGCCCCGGCTGAGACGGCAGGATTCGCCCGCACGCGCCACCGTCTCCATCGTTGGGCCCCACGGGTCATCACCCGGGAAATCCGCGACCAGGAGCCGGATCGAGTTCGATCCGATATCAATTGCACCGACACGCATATGTACCAAACCCACTTCTGGCTAGAGCAGGTAATCCTCGAGATCGTTCGATCGCGCCGGACGGACCGCCGCGGCAGGAGCGGAAGGTGTACCAGATTCCGGGCTCACGCGGCGAATGCGTTCCGCTCGGGCGGGCCGGGGCTCGCGCGGCGCACTCGCGGCCGGCCTGGCCGAGACCCGTTGCCGTGGACCGCGCGGTGCGCCCGCTTGGACCGGCGCAACGCGCGGCTGGCGCGCCGCAGCGATCAGGTTGAGCAGGCCCGCCGTATCGGGTTCCAAGTGGAACATCACCTTCTTGCCCGCGCGCGCTCCCCGCACCAGCCCCTCGCGCGCCATCGCCTGGAGATGGCGGGTGGTGCAGGATTGGGACAGGCCGAGGGCAGCGGCCAGCTCGGTGACGCAGCGCTCCCCTGCGAGCAGTTGCAGGGCGAGACGGAATCGCGAGAGGGGGCCCAGGCAGGCCATCCGGGCATGCAAACGCTGGAGGGAATCATTCATTGCATGGACATGCATACCATGCCGAGCCCGTTGACCTCAAGCGTTATGAACCGATAGACTCCGGCCGCGTCCCGATCCCTCCCCGCCCCACCCTCCCATCTGGATCCGACGGGCCCTCATGAGCAGTTCGGCACTCCCCATCCTCGAGCCACAGTCGGCTCCCAGTTTCTATGGCCTCAGTCGCGCCGCTCTGGCCGCGAGACTGGCCGAGATGGGTGTGCCCGAATACCGCGCCGATCAGTTGTACACATGGGTGTATCGCAAGAACACGCGCGATCCCCACCAGATGACCGACCTGCCATCCAGCCTGCGCGAGCGCCTGCCCGCCATCTGCGACCTGCGCCTGCCGGGCCATGCCGCAGTGCTCTCGAGCCCCGACGGCAACACGCACAAGTACGTGCTGAAGATGCGCGATGGCGTGCGCGTCGAGAGCGTCAGCATGCGCACTCCTCGCCGGCTCACCTTCTGCATCTCGAGTCAGGTGGGTTGCGCGCTCAAGTGCGCCTTCTGCGCGACCGGACTGATGGGTCTCAAGCGCAATCTGCGCGCCGAGGAGATCGTGGCGCAGGTGGTGGCGATGTGTGACTTCCATGGGTGGAAGGACGAACGCTTCAACATCGTGTACATGGGCATGGGTGAGCCGCTTGCGAATCTGGCCGCAGTGGCCGAGTCCATCCGCATCCTGCATGACGAGCGCGGCCTGAACATGGGGGCGCGCCGCATCACCGTGTCCACTTCGGGCTTGGTGCCGCAGATCCTCGAACTGGCGAAGATGGATCTGCAGATCGGCCTCGCGATCTCGCTGCATGCGACCACCGACGAGTTGCGCGACCAACTGGTGCCGGTCAACAAGCGCTGGCCGATCCGCGACCTGCTTGCGGCGGCAGAGGAGTACAGCCGCACGGTGGGCCGGCGAACCACGCTGGAGTACACGCTTCTGGGCGGGGTGAACGATGGCCCCGAGGACGCCGACCGATTGGCAGCGATCGCGCGGGCGATGCCGAGCAAGGTGAACATCATCCCCTACAACCCCGTGCCGGGACTGCCCTGGAAGCGCCCCACTCCCGAGGTGATCGATGCGTTCGCGCGACGCCTCTATCCACACGCTCCCTCCGTGACCGTGCGCGACACCAAGGGCGGGGACATCTGGGCGGCGTGCGGTCAACTGGGGGGGCTGTCGCCCGAGGCGTGACGCGGGCCACGGCCACGTCTTGACCCTTCGGGTCCGTCTGCTCCTGGCGTTGTTGGGCTTGGCGCTCCTGCCGACGCTCACCTTCACGCTGTTCACGCTCGACCAACTCTCGCGTGCCACCGACCGCTGGTACCTGCCCGGCGTGGATCACGCGCTCGAAGCTGGGCTCGAAGTGAGCCGCGCCGCGCTCACACGCATCGAGGCCACCGCGCTCGAGCGCGCCGACGATTGGGCCGCCGGGCTGGGGCCACTGCCGCTGGATGCGTCCCGCCGGGCGGGCCTGCGCGATGGCCTGCGGGAAGGCGGGCTCGACTTCGCGCAGGTCTACACGCGTCACGCGGGCCACTGGCAGCTCAGCGACATGGTGGTGCCCTCGGGCGTGCTCGCGATCGATGGTCTCGACTTCGCCGCCGAGATCGACAGCACACTCAACACCACCCGCCTCCTGCACTCCCCGCAGGGCGCGCTGGCCGCGCTGGCGCGCAGCGACACCAACTCGGCGCTCGTCGTGGGCGTGCGCCTGACTCCCGATTTCTTCGGCCGGCTCGAAGAAGTCGGTCAGGCCCGGGGGCTCTACCAGCGTCTGGGTGTGCTCGTACAACTGCAGCGCAGCTATGTGTGGATGATGGTCGGGGCGCTCAGCATCGCGCTCCTGGTGGCCGCGGGATTGCTCGCACGCATGTTGTCGAGCGACATGACGCGCCCGCTGCGCACGCTCTCCCTTGGGTTCGAACGCGTGGCGAGCGGCGACCTGAGCGCGCGAGTTCCCGAAGAGGGCGCCAGCGAGATGCGCCTGCTCGCCGCATCGTTCAATCACATGACCTCGAATCTTTCCGAGGCGCGCACCCAACTGGCCGCGGCCGAACGCGAGGCTGCCTGGCGCGAGGTGGCCCGGCGATTGGCGCACGAGATCAAGAACCCACTCACGCCGATGCGGCTCTCGCTGCACCGATTGCAGCGTCGCGTCGACCTGGTGCCGGAGGAGCAGCGGCCCGCCGTGCGGGACAGCCTGAACGCCCTGCTCGAGGAGGTCGAGCACCTGACGCGGTTGGCCGAGCAGTTCTCGCAATACGCCCGCCTGCCCGAGCCACGGCACGAGCGGTTCGACCTCTCGGCGTTGGCCCGCTCGGCAGCCGCGCTGCACGAGCCCGAGCACGCCTCCATCCAACTGCATTGCGACCGCGCATACGAGGTGATCGGCGATCGTCTGTTATTGTCGCGAGCCGTGCACAATCTGGTGCTCAATGCCTGCGAGGCATCGCCTCCGGGCGCAATCGTTGAAGTGGGAACGGGCGGCGCGCAGAGTGAAGTCTGGCTCGAAGTGCTGGACCGTGGACCGGGGCTGCCGGCGGATCTGGGAGACAAGGTTTTCGAACCCTATGTGAGCACGAAGAATCGCGGAAGCGGATTGGGGCTCTCGCTGGTGCGCGACATCGCCACCCAGCACGGCGGGCGCGTGACGATCGAGAATCGGCAAGGTGGCGGCGCGAAGGCGCGCCTGACGCTGCCGGCATCCGGAGACGACCATGGTCGAGCGTGAACGATTCACAGTACTGATGGTGGACGACGACGCGGCCATCCGCCGACAGCTGCGCGGAGTGCTGGAGGACGAGGGCCACACCACCGCCGAAGCCCCCACCGCCGCGGACGCCTACGCCGCGCTGGAGCGCCAGCGCTTCGATGTGGTGCTGCTGGACATCCGCATGCCCGGCGAGGGCGGTCTTGATGCGCTGATCCGCATCCGGGAGCTGGCGCCGGATACCGCGGTGATCATGGTCTCGGGCGAAGGCTCGATCGAGAACGCCATGAAGGCGGGGCAACGCGGCGCGTTCGATTTCATCGAGAAGCCGATCCGCGACCCGGAGGGCCTGCTCGACACCCTGGCCGAAGCCGTCCGAGTCACGCGGATGCGCCGGCGCCGACCCGAGAGCTCCGGCGCGCCCCTCGCTCCCGCGGCGTCCGATCCCACGATGGGCCTGGTCGGCTCGAGCTCGGTGATGGAGAAGCTGCGGGAACAGATCCGGCGTGTCGCGCCAAGCCAGGGCCGCGTACTCATCACGGGCGAGAACGGCGCGGGCAAGGAACTGGTGGCTCAGGCCATTCATGTGCTGAGCAAGCGAGCGAGCGGGCCGTTCGTGAAGCTCAACTGCGCGGCGATTCCCAAGGACCTGCTCGAATCCGAGCTGTTCGGCTACGAGAAGGGTGCCTTCACGGGCGCGCTGCAGACCAAGAAGGGCCGCCTCGAACTGGCGGATGGCGGCACGCTGTTCCTGGACGAGATCGGGGACCTGGCACTCGAGGCGCAGTCCAAGCTGTTGCGCGCGCTGGAGACCGGCGAGATCGAACGCGTGGGCGGAACGCGCACCGCGCAGGTGGATGTGCGGCTGCTCGCGGCGACCAATAAGGACCTGCAAGAGGGCGTCCGCAATGGCGACTTCCGCGAGGACCTGTATTTCCGACTCAATGTCCTGCCCTTGGTGGTGCCCCCGCTGCGCGAGCGACGCGGCGATGTGACGCTGCTGGCCGAGTACTTCCTGTCGCGCTTCTGCGCCGCCGAAGGCACGCCGCCCAAACAGCTGACACCCGACTCGGTCGAACTTCTGGACGAGTACCACTGGCCGGGAAATGTGCGTGAGCTGCGCAATCTGATGGAGCGCGCCGCGGTGCTGGTGCCGGGGGAGTCGATCACCGCCGCCGACCTGCTGCCATGGCTCGAGACACGGCCCGAGGACGATGACTCCGGGCTCAAGGGCAAAGTCGCCCGCAGCGAGAGCGAATCGATCCGGCGTGCGCTCGAAGGAGCGGATTGGAATGTGACGCAGGCCGCCTCGGGGCTGGGGATCGACCGGACGAACCTGCACCGCAAGATGCGCAAATACGGCATCTCGCGCCGTTGAGGACATGCCGTCCTGCCACAGCGAGTGGCACGCTCGCGACACTGGCGGCGCTGAACCGGCCGGAGTACGGGCGCCGCGGCGCGCCGGCGTGCGCTTCATGGCTGCCATGCGAGCGGCGAATGTGGTGCAGGGCTTGCTAGTTGTAAGCGGATTCCCCATCCGTTCATTGGGAGGCACCGTGACCACCATGCCGCTCGTGCTGCTCATCTCCGCCGCGCTGGCGGGCGCTGCCCTTGCCCCGGCAATGGCTCACGCCCAAGGCTCGATGCCGGACACCCTGACCTTCGTGGCCGAGGGGTGGCCCGTGGACAGCGCCGGCGCGGAACCGCACGACCTGGGTAGCGTGACGGTCCGCGCGCGCAGCGAGAGCGAGTGGCTGAGGACACCCTTCGGCGAGAATCTCCTGACCCATCCGGACCCTTGGCGCAGCCGTCACCAGCGGGGCCATAACCTCGAACTCTCGTTCGACTACAACCGCGTCGATCTGGTGCGCTACGGCCTGTGGTATCAGGCGCAGCGCCCCGAGACCATGTATCCGCGACTCGGCGCGCGGGTCGAATACGCCACCGGGCGTCGACGCGTCCTGTACGGGGTCCAGTTCGAACAGCCCTTGCTCCCGACCGCTCGGTTCGCCGCGGGCGTGAGCATGGTGCGTCGCACCGACCACAGCGACCTGCAACAGACCGAGGACCTGGAGAACGCGGCAGCGTTGTTGTTCGCGCGGACCGACTACCGCGACTATTTTGAGCGCGAGGGCTACGGCGCCTATCTGTCGTGGCGGGTGCCGGATTTCTCGACCGTGAGCGTCCATGCGCGCCGCGACCAGTACCGCTCACTCGTGGCCAGCTCGCATGTGAAATCGCTGTTCCGCAGACATCGCGAGTTGCGCCCCAACCCTGCGGTGGACGAGGGCCAGGCGCATAGCATCCTGCTTCGGCTCGAGCGGCTCGCGCATCACACCGACCGCACGCACGCGGGTTTCTACCATTGGGTCGAAGCCGAGAAGTCGGGCGGCGATCTTGGCGGCGACTTCGAGTTCACCCGCGTCATCGCCGACCTGCGCAGTGTCATCCGGCTGTCGCCGGCGGCCACCTTCTCGCTGCGCGGCGTGGCGGGAGCCACTCCCTCGGGGGTGCTGCCGTTGCAGAAGCAGTTCACCGCGGGCGGCGTCGACGGATTGCGCGCACACGCGCAGGGCGCATTCCGGGGGGATCAGATCGCGCTGGCGCAGGCGGAGTACACGCTGGGTCTATGGCGGATGCGAACGAATGGGTTCGAGAGCGGGCTGCACGCGATCGCATTCGCCGACGCGGGCACCGCGTGGACTGACGCGAACCATGGGTACGCCGTGCAATCCCAGAAGTTCGCAATGGATGGTGGGTTCGGCCTCGCCACCTCCGCGGACGAGTTGCGTATCTACTTCGCGAAGGATCTCCACAACCCGGATTCGGACTTCGTCATCAGCGTGCGGCTCCAGCGTCCCTTCTAGTCCCAAGGCTCCCCATGCCCGTTCAGCACCCCCGCTTCGACCATTCGCTCGCGTGCGCCCTGCTGGCGTTGGCGTGCATGGTGGTGCCGGCGGTGGCGTTCGAGTTCTCGGCCGTCTCGGCGACCCGCGACGAAGCGAGTCAACTGTGGGTGCAGTTGCAGCTCGATGACCCCATCGAGGAGCGCGTCGAACAGAGCCTGGGCCGGGGCATGCCGGCCACGCTCGAGCTGCACGCCGAACTGTGGCGCAAACGCACCGGCTGGTTCGATCGGCTCGAGCGCTCGTTCGATGCCTCGATCCGGCTGCGCTACGATGTCTGGGACCGGAGCTACCGCCTTGAGCGCGCGGGAGCCGCGCCGTTCGTGACCCACTCGCTCGACTCGCTCGAACTGGCGCTGTCGCGACCCATCGTGTTGCCCGTCGGTAACCTCGAGCGGCTGCCGCAACGCTCGCGATGTTATTGCGTCGTGTCGGCGGCGCTCAAGCCGCTCAATGTGGCCGACGCCGAGGAAGTCGAGGGCTGGATCTCGGGTGAGGCGCGAAGTCAGGGCCGCGCAGGAGTCGGCATCCTGACGCAGCTTCCGAGCTCGGTCTTCGATGCCGTGCGCAACTTCGCGGGCTTCGGCGACCTTCGGACCCGGGCGATCACGCCGGAATTCACGCCCGCCACGCTCGCGCGACGCTGACCCCGGGGCAGCGCCCGGGAGACGCGATCCGGACCTACTGCAGCCGCGTGACGCGCGCCGTGCCGCCCTGACCATCACGGGCGCGGGCGAAGACCACCGCCGACTGGACCGCACGCCCGTGCGCGTCACGACCGTCCCACGCCCACTCGATCCCGTTGGCCGACATGATCGGGCTGAGCGAGGCCAGACGACGGCCCGTCACATCGAAGACATCGAGCGCCACCACCTGCGTGCCGCCGCGACCGAAGCGCACGCTGCCACGCGAAGCCCGTGAATCCCCCGCCACGACCCGAAGCGGCGCGGCGAGAGTCTGCTGCGCCAGGTCCGAGATGAAACGCGAGAGTCCCGCCACCAGCCGCGGAGCCACGAGGTCGTTGTTCTCGATCGTGCCCGCATAGGTCGCCAGCGCATCCCCGAACAGCGCGCGGAAGTCCTCGGCGAAGATCTCGTGCGGACGGTTCGCGTGCGCGGCGTCGGCCGAATAGGTGACCTCGTCGACGATGCCGCGCACCGCGCGGTACTGCTGCCACGCCTGCGTATCCGTGTCCGGCATGAGCGCGTAATGGATCAGATGTCCCAGCTCGTGCGTGAGCTCGGCGTGCTGGTGTTCGGCCGACAGCGGACGCACACCGGGCGACAACAGGATCAGGCCGGGCCCGGCTGCCGACTCGAGCCCGACGCGGCGCGGGTAGGGCAACACATAGATATCGGCGGCGATGTGCTCGAGCGGGAACCGCACACTCTGGAGCGTGCTGCGGATCTCGGCCGCATCGAACGCATGGA
>JANLOU010000271.1:0-12964 GCA_031366735.1 Candidatus Eiseniibacteriota bacterium | reverse complement strand
GCTCGCGCTGTCCATCGCGGCATGCCAGAAGTCGCCGATCTTCTGCGCGTTGCTCCCGCGCGGCGCAGCCTTATCCGCGGAGGCCGTCTCGTTGATGCCGACCAGCCGGTGGTAGGTCTCCTCCTGGATCACGCTCGCGATGCCCCAGGACCGCTCGGCGGAAGGAATCGGGTTCTCGCGCAACCATTTGCCGACCGAGTAATGGAAGAAGTCATTGCGCGGGTCCACGCTCGGATCGATGAACCGGTCGAGGTAGTGTTCGGCATCGGCGGCGGGCTCGGCCTGCACTCGGGGCGCGAGAGTGGCCAGCAGGAGCGCGGCGAGGAACAGACGGCAGGGTTGGCGCATGATCGGGTCCCATAGGTAGGAGGTGGGTGTCGGCCCACGAAAACTAGCGGATTCCACCCGGAAGCGCAGTACACTCCTCCGGCTGCCGGTCCCACCCTGACGAACGCGGCAAGCCCGGCCCCAACGCCGGGCCCGGCAGTGCGCCTGTTAGGTCAAGCTCGGCCGCGCGAATGACCATGGAATCCGTCGGCCCAACGAGCGGCGGCAGACACCTGTGCTCCGCCCCCTCGAGGCCCCCATGCGACTGATGCGACCCCTGCCCCTGTTCCGCGCGCTCGCCCTGACCCTGCTGTTGGCCCCGGTCGCCCTAACCGCCAGCGACGCGCTTGCCGCCTCGGGCGACCTGTTCGTGACCAGCGATGCATCGAACCTGCTGCGTACCTACAACGGCACCACCGGGGTGTTCCAGAGCGTGTTCTCCACCTCGTCCACGCCGGTCGGTCAGATGGCGGTGCACTTCGGCGCGACCAACAACCGGGTCCTGATCGGCCATAACGCTTACGGCGTCGAAGAACGCAATGCGACCACCGGCGCATTGATCAAGATCTACAACCCGGGCGGCGGCTGGCAATGGGCTGGCATCTACGCGCCCACAGGCGAGGTCTACATCGGCGACATGCTCACCGGCGATGTGCGCGCCTACGACGCCACCACCGCGGCATTCATCCGCGTCGTCACGCCCGTCTCCGGCCCTGCCGATATGGAGATCGGTCCGGACGGCAACCTGTACATCTGCTCGTTCTATGGCGGGCTCGTGCTGATCGTGGACGCGGTCACGGGAGCGTACATCGACCAGATCGTGCTGCCTGTTCCGGCCCAGCCGAACGACATCGCATTCCACCCGATCAACGGTTCACTCCATGTGACGGACATGAAGTCGTATCAAGGGTACCGATTCCACCCCGTCACGCACGCCATCACCGGGACTTTCGCGGGCACGCTGTGGGCCCGCCCACACGGCGTCGCGTTCAGCCCGATCAGCGGCAACCTGCTGGCTGTGGATGGCGTCACGGGCCAGGTGCATGAGTTCAATCCCACCACACTGGCCGAGCTGAATCCCGCATTCCTGTCCCCCGCACCCGGCGACAAGATCGTGGACCTCGCCTTCAAGCCCACTGCGGGCCCGACCTCCACCACGCCCAGCACCTGGGGCCGGATCAAGAACCTCTACCGTTGAACCCGCTCCCCACCCCTTTGCGCTCGAGGACTCCATGCACCTGATGCGACCCCTGCCCCTGTGTCGCCTACTCGCCATCAGCTTGAGCTTCGCCGCGCTGGCCCTGCGCATCCCCGAGGCGCAGGCCGCCTCCGGCGACCTGTTCGTGACCAGCGACGCCTCCAACCTGCTGCGCACCTACAACGGCAGCAGTGGCGCGTATCAGGGCGTGTTCTCCACCTCCACCACGCCGACCGGACAGATGGCGGTTCACTTCGGCGCAACGAACAACCGCGTGCTGATCGGTCACAACGCGTACGGGGTGGAAGAACGCGATGCGACCACCGGCGCCCTGATCAAGATCTACAACCCGGGCGGAGGCTGGCAGTGGGCCGCCATCTACGCGCCGACCGGCGAGGTCTACATCGGTGACATGCTCACCAATGATGTGCGCGCCTACGATGCGACCACGGGCGCATTCATCCGGATGGTCACCCCGATCTACGGACCCGCCGACATGGAGATCGGTCCCGACGGGAACCTCTACATCTGTTCGTTCTACGGCGGGTTCGTCCTGATCGTCGATGCCGTCACCGGCGCCTTCATCGACCAGATCGTGCTGCCCTCACCCGCGATCGCGAACGACGTGGCGTTCCATCCGATCAACGGCGCGATCTATGTGACGGACATGGCGACGAATCAGGGCTACCGCTTCCATCCCATCACGCACGCGATCACCGGCACCTTCGTGGGCACGGCCTGGGCTCGCCCGCACGGCCTCGCGTTCAGCCCGAGCACCGGTCATCTGCTGGCCGTGGATGGCGTCACGGGGCAGGTGCACGAGTTCAACCCCAACACGCTCGTCGAACTGAATCCCGCGTTCCTCGTGCCGGCGCCAGGCGACAAGATCGTGGACCTCGCGTTCAAGCCGGCAGAACACCCCACTCCCGCCACGCGCACCACCTGGGGCAGGATCAAGAACCTGTACCGCTAGCGATTGCGCGGGGTCGCGGCGCGGATCACACGCGGCGCGGCCCCGCAGCGATCTCGTCCCACGCGGCCAGGCCGCAACCAATGGCGCCTGCCTGCTCGCCCAGCGCCGCGGGCAGGACGCGCACGCGTCGATGCGAGGCGAGCGTGTGGCGCTCCAGCGCGCGACGGACCGGAACGAGCAACCGCTCCCCCGCCTGCGAGACTCCGCCGCCGAGCACGATGACATCGGGGTCGAGCAACTGCGTCGCGGCCCCCAGCATGCGTCCCAACCCTTCGATCATCCGCTCGATGATATAGGGCGCGCGTGGATGACCCGACTCGAACACCTCGCGCGCGCTCGCGACCTGCAAACCCGCCTCCCGCGCACGCGCGACGATCCCGGAGCCACTCGCGATGGGCTCCGCACAGCCCGGCACCCCACATCGGCACGCCGGGCTTTCGGCACCCAGCGGCATATGGCCGATCTCGCCGGCGCCACCGTGAGCGCCGCGGAAGATCCGATCGTCCACAATGATCCCGCAGCCGACGCCCGTGCCGATGGTGATGGTCAGGCTCACACGCGCGCCCTTGGCGGCACCCACGCGATGCTCCCCCAGAGCCGCCATGTTGGCGTCGTTGTCGAGCGCCACGCGAACTCCCAGCGCCCGCTCGAGCCGCGCAAGCAAGGGGTAATCGGCGGGCAGCGCCACATGCGGCGTGCGAGCCTGGAGCGTCCCCGTGCGCGGATCGATCGCGCCCGGACAGCCGAACCCGGCGACCGCTGGCCCCATCGGCCCGCCCAACTGATCCGCCGCGGCCCGCACGGCCCCGAACAACGCGTCCTCACCCTCGAGCGCGCACGAGGGGACGCGGCGGAATCCACGCACCACGCCCGCTTTGGTGACTCGCGCGGCCTTGATGTCCGTACCGCCAAGATCGAATGCCATCACCACGGATTCCGCCATGGTGCGCACGCTAGCACAGGGTCGCCGCCAGCCGGGATACTTACTGACATGCGCCTCGCCTCGGTGGCAGAGTGCAGCGCATGACCCTGCGGTGGACGACCTGCACACTTGCACTCGCACTCTTGCTGCCGGCGCCCCTGGCTGGGCGATCGAGCGAGGCGCGCATCGTGCTCCCCGGGCTGGCGGCGCCGGTCTCGCTCATCACCGACATCCACGGCATCCCGCATCTGCGCGCCGAGAACCTGCGCGACTTGTACACCGCCTGGGGTTGGGTCGTGGCGCGCGACCGACTGTGGCAGTTGGTGTACACGCGCGCGCAGGGCCAAGGGCTGGTACATCGCTGGCTCGGCAACTCCCAGCTTCAAAGCGACGGCGGCGCGCAGTTGTTCCGACTGCACGAGCGCGCGATCGCCATCTGGGATCGGGATCGCGCCGACCCCGCGCTGGCCGAGGCAATCGGGGCTTACACCGCTGGGATCAATGTCTACCTCGCGCAATGCCGGACCGGCGAGCAACCCTGGCCGCAGGAGTTGCAGCAGCTCAAGGCCCGGCCGCGGGATTGGCGGCCCGAGGATACCGTCGCACTGCTGCTGGGACTGGGCGTCACGCTCGATCTGGGATTCCCCGAGATCTCGGAGTCGCGCGCCATGGCCGACAAGGGCGCCGGCTGGATCCCCTCGCGCCGCCGATTCGAGTACGACCACCCTGGCAACACCATCCCGGACTCCGCCGCCGTACGCCTCTATGGCGCGTGGCCTCGAGCGGCCAGCACACTCGTCTCAACGCGCGTGATCCTGCCCGCGAGCACGCTCGCACTGGCCCGCGCGAGCCAGGCCACGTTCCCGGAACGCGCCCCGGATGGATCCGATCGGGCCAGCAATGCCTTCGCCGTGGGCGGGCGCCGCACGGAGTCCGGCCTCCCGATCCTCGCCAACGATCCCCACCTCGCGCTCGGCACGCCCGGCCCGTTCCATGTGATCCACCTGTGCGTGCCCGGCGTCGTGAACGCCATCGGGGCCAGTGTGCCGGGACTCCCCGCAATCGTCAGTGGACGCAATACCCGTTGTGCCTGGGGCGTGACCGCGTTGTCGGTCGATGTGGTCGACATCTACGCCGACACGCTCGATGCGAGCGGCCGCAAGGTTCGCTGGCAGGGCGGCTGGGCGCCGATCGTGGAGCGACCCTTCGACCTGCAGTATCGCGTGCTGGGAGTGGCGATCCCCGTGCCCTCGTTCGCGCAGGTGCGTCGCTACACACCGCACGGTCCGGTGCTGGTGTACGACAGCAAACACCATCTGGTGCTTTCCGCGCGCTGGAGTGCACTGGAGGATGAGCGCATCACGCTGCGCCGCCTGGTCGGGCTCGAACGCTCGACGGATGCCGCCGAAGTGGCGGAGCGGTTCCGCACGCTCGTCACCCCCACGATCAACTGCGTCGCCGCAGATATCCATGGCGCCGTGATCTACCAGCCCGTCGGGCTCGTGCCGCATCGACCGTTCCCGTTCACGCCCGGCGTGCTCCCCGCCGATGGGAAGCATGAATGGGCCGGCTTCATTGCGGCGGATTCCATGCCCGCCTGGTTGGCGCCATCCGATGGCTTCATCGCCAATGGCAACAACCGCCCCGTGGGCGCCGCCTACCCCGAGCCGCTGCAGCGATTCGATTTCGATCAGGACCGCTTCGCGCGGATGAGTCAACGACTCGCGGGTGATGCCCGCATGACGCTGGCCGACGCGGCCAGTGTGCAGAACGACACCTACTCGCGCGCGGGCGAACGCAGCAACGCCGCGCTGCTCGCGTTGCTCGCGGATGCCACTGACCTCGATCCACTTGAGCGGGCCGCGCTCGACACGCTGCGGCGCTGGGATCACCTCGCACGGCGCGGACGGGTGGCGCCAACCCTGAACCGGGCATGGTGGAACTGCCTGCAGCGTCGCTCCCGCACAGAGGGAGTTCCCAACCTGACACTGGCGGCACTCACCGGGCGGGCGCCCGACGCATTCCGGATCCCCGGGCGGGATCAACCCGAGTCACCCCGAACGGCAGCGCGGCAGGCGCTTCGGATGGCACTCGATTCGCTCACCGCGCACTATGGCCCGGACATGCGCCGCTGGACCTGGGGCCGCGCGCATCGTGCCCGCTTCGCGCATCCGCTCACGGCGCTTCGCGCGGACGCGCATTGGGAATCCGCAAGCTTACCCGTTGACGGCGATGGCAGCACCGTCAGCGTGGGCGGCACGCGGGTCCCGTTCCAATCCGAGGTCACGCACGGGCCGGCGTATCGCCATCTGGTCGACCTTGCGCTCCCGGATTCCTCCTGGGGAATGGTGCCGCCCTGGAACAGCTCGGTCCATCGCGTGGACCTGCGCCAGCGCTGGGCGGACCATCGCTATGTCCCGTTCCTCATGAACTGGGAACGCATCTCGGCGAGCGCGTTGGAGTTCGTTCAACTCGAGCCGGCTCCGGCCGCGAGACAGTGAAGCAGCAGGGTCACGCGAGCTGGTCGTCGACCCATCCCCCGCGCGCCGATCAGTGCCGATCGCCGATCCGAACCCCCGCCAACCACGATCGTCCGGCCCCCGGGAAGTAGAGCGGCAGCGGTTCCCCGGACTCGTTGAGCGTGACATAGCCCACCGTGGCGAAGCGACGGTCGGTCAGGTTGCGGACCGTGGCGAACAACTCCAATGATCCGGTGCGCTGGCGCACGCCGACATTCACCTGCGTGTGATCGGGCAGCCGAAGCGTGTTCGCCTCATCGATCCACTGGGCGCTCACGCGCTGCACCTCCGCGCTCACCGAACCATGCGCGCCATGTTCGAATGAGGCGCGCAGGAATGCCAGATGCTTCGGCACGGTGTTGATCTGCTTGCCGTCGAAATCGCCACCCACGAACACCGCGCGTGTGTAAGCGTAGGATGCCGAACCGGAGAACCCGGCCCGCGGCGGAATCGCGATCTGCCCCTCGAAGCCCGCGTGGCGGCTTCGGGAGATGTTGCTCAGGCGGAAGGCCGCGTAGTCGAATCCCAGTTCGTCGCGCGAGCGGGCGTAGTACACCGCGCCGTCCGCCCAGGCCGGACCGGCGCGCATCCGAGCGCCCACCTCCCAGTGATCGTCGCGCTGGGGCCGCAGCGCATGGTTCGAGATCCGTTGCGGCCCGAAGCCCAGATCATACGGCCGCGAATCATAGAGTTGTTCCAACTCGGGGGTCTTGAATGCGCCGGCGTACGACACCCACGCATTCGCTCGAGCCGACGCAGTCCACTTCAGCGCGAACGCAGGGCTGACGGCGCGTTCGTCGTCAGGCCTCCCCATGGGGGTGGCAGCCGTCGGGTCATCCGATCGCGACCGTGTCCAATCCATGCGTCCGCCGGCAACAACGGCAATGCCGCGACCCAGCGCGCGCTCGAGCACCAGGTAGGCCGCGCCCAGTGAACGCGTCACATCCCCCGCGCCCAGGAGGGGATCGGCGTCGGGGTTGTTCGCGGCGTAGCGCGATTCCAGTTCGGCGATCCGGGTCTCGACACCTAGCAGCACGGAAGGTGCGAGGCGAGCATCCGGGGTCCAATGCGCGCGGAGTTCGGCCTGGCCGCCGCGCGTGCGACTCGTGCGCGCGAGTCCACCCACGGGGATGATGCTCTCGAACGCAGCCAGCTTCCCACGGCCGCCGCCCGTCACCGCAGTCACTTCCAGATGCGGAGTCACTCGGCCAGTGAGTTCGACATTCACACTCCCGCTCGACTCCCGACGGCGATCATCCGGCGAATCACTCCGCGCGCGATCGCGCTGCCACACGGGTGCGCGCAGTGGTCCGGGAATGCGACGGTCGGCGTCGGAACCCCGCAGTCGTGCGGTGAGTGACCACTTGGGCGCCAGTGTTGCGGCGAACATGGCATGTCCCGAGACGAGGCGCGCGCGACTGTTGGCCCGGGCGCCCTGCTCGTCGGTGAGCGAACCTCCCAGCGCGCCGCGGGCCCGGGAACCATTCCACGCCGCGCCCCCGCCTGCGTTGCCTCGAGCGAAGCTCCCGGCTGTGGCCTCGCCCCAGACCCGGGTTCCCTGCTGCGGCGTGGCGGTGACGAGGTTGACGAGCCCGGCGAGGGTCGAGCTGCCATACAGGAACGACGCGGGCCCGTGCAGCACCTCGACGCGCTCGACCTGCGACACGGCAAGCGCGTTCCAATCCACCCGCCCGCTCTCGGGATCGTTCAATGGGACACCGTCGACCAGCACCAACATGCTGCTCGTCGTCCCTTGTGCGGCGAATCCGCGCGCCTCGACCGCGCCACCGGTGCCGGTGCCACTCAGATCGAACACATGCATGCCCGGCACCTGATCGAGGACATCCTGCATTGCGCGGGCGGTCCCCAAGCGAAGCTGAGCCGGCGAGACGATCGTGGCGCTGGTCGAAAGGTCCACCCGTCGCGAACGCGACTTGCTGGCCAGCACGCGCACGGTATCGGCGTACACGATGCGCGTGGGCTCTGCCTCGGCGCGCGCCGGCGCAGGTGCGAGCAGTGCTTGGATCGCGGCGAAGAGCGCCACCCCGATGCGCCGTGTGCGCGCGCATGAGCGGGCAGCGATGGCCATCATGCCCTGCGGTACTCGATGTATTCTGCGGTCTCCTCGGCCACTGCAGCACCGCACCACCTGGCCACGACCTCGAATGCCATGTCGATGCCCGCCGAGACGCCGGCCGATGTCACCACTCCGTCCCAGACGAAACGCACTCCGCGTTCGACGGTGATCGAGGCATCGAGCGAGGCCAGCCAATCGTACGACGAATAGTGCGTGGTGGCGCGACGCCCCTGCAGCAATCCCGCGCGCGCCAGCAGCGCCGCACCGGTGCAGACGCTCGTCGTGAGTTGCGCGGACGCCGACACACTCCGGATCCACGCGAGGGTCTCGGGGTCCTCCACCAACGCGCGCGTCCCGAATCCGCCGGGCACCACCAGCAGATCGATGGGCGGGGCATCCTGGAAACCGTGTTGGGGCACCACCCGCAGGCCCCCCGTCGCGCTCACTTCCCGCGCTTCCTTGGCGACGGTGAAGACGCGAAAGGGGGCGTCGGTGTCGGTCCGCCGGGATGCCACGCCGGGCTCCAGTCGAGCGCGCGAGAACACCTCGAACGGGCCCGCGAAGTCCAACACCTCGACCCCGTCGAAGAGCAGGATCGCGGTATTCCACGCTTGCATGAGCTACCTCCAGCAAATCGAAGCGCCGCGCAGCGTTAGCCGCGCGGCGCCGGGCGTGTTTTCGAGTCGTTCCTAGAACGCGGCCGTGTCGCGGATGGCCTGCACCATGGTGCTCTTCTGGGGCAGGATCACATCCTCGAGCTTGGGCGCATACGCGACGGGAGTGTCCATGGCGCCCACCCGTTTGACCGGGGCATCCAGGTCCATGAAGCAGTCATTCGCGATCCGCGCCGCGATCTCGGCTCCGAACCCGCAGAACAAAGTGTCCTCGTGCGCCACGACCACGCGACCGGTCTTCTTGACCGACTTGGCGATCGTCTCGAAGTCGAGCGGCTGCATGGTGCGGATGTCGATCACCTCGGCTTCGATGCCCTCGTCGGCCAGTTCGTTGGCCGCAAGGTAGCTGCGTTGCACCAACGCGCCATAGGTGACGACCGTGACATCCGCGCCGGGGCGCACGATGCGCGCCTTGCCAAAGGGGACGGTGTACTCCGGCCCCGGATAGGCTTCCTTGGCATACGGTTGGCGATACAAGTGCTTGTGCTCGAGGAAGAGCACCGGGTCCTCGCAGCGCAATGCTGTGCGCATGAGGCCCGCCGCGTCGCTGGCGCAACTGGGGAGCACCACGCGAAGCCCCGGGCAATGCGCGAAGATGCTCTCGCCGCACTGACTGTGGTACGGCGCGCCGCCGCCCAGATAACCGCCGTAGGCCGTGCGGATGATCACCGGGCAGGAGAACGCGTTGTTCGAGCGGTAGCGCATGTACCCGAGTTCATTGCGGATCTGCATCATCGCGGGCCAGATGTAATCGAAGAACTGGATCTCGACCACGGGTCGGAATCCCAGCGTGGCCAGTCCGATCGCGCGGCCCACGATGTTCGCCTCGGCCAGGGGCGAGTTGTACACGCGCTTTCCGCCGAACTGCTTCTGCAGCCCCCAAGTGACACCGAACACGCCGCCCTTGCCCTTCAGATCCTCGAGCTTCTCCTCGTGCGAGGCATCGGCCACATCCTCGCCAAACAGGATCACGCGCGGATTGCGCTTCATCTCGTCGCGCATCGCGTAGTTGATGCTCTGGAGGATCGTCTCGCTCTGCTCGGGGTTCGGCGGGTTCGGCGTGCTGATGAACCGGTCCGAAGTGGGATCGACATCGGGCGAGAAGACGAACGCCGCGGCCGTGTGCACGGGCGGCTGAGGCGAAGTCTGCGCGGCGTCGCCCGCAGCGCGGATGCTGGCAACGACCTCGGCATGCAGCGCCTCGAGCTGCTTCTGCGTGAGGATGCCCTCCTGGAGCAGGAAGCGACTGAATGTGGTGAGGCAGTCCTTCTCGGTCTCGGCGTTCCGCTCGGCCTCGGTCTTGTACTTGCTCTCGTCGTCCGACATGGAGTGCGAATACGGGCGCGTCACCTTGGCGTGCACGAACGCCGGCCCCTTGCGCTCGCGACACCACGCCACGGCATCGCGCACGGCGGCGAAGGAAGCGATCGGGTCGGTGCCATCGATATTCTCGACCCAGTGCAGGTTGGGGAAGTTCTTGACCAACTGCGCCACGCTCCCGCCGGCGGTCTGCACATCGACGGGCACCGAGATGGCGTAGCCATTGTCCTCGACCAGGAACAACACGGGCAGCTTGAGATTGCAGGCGCTGTTGAGCGCCTCCCAGAACTCGCCCTGACTGGTGGTGCCATCGCCGGTCGAGACATACACCACCTCGTCCCCCGCGACCTTGCCCTTGAGCTCGGGGAACTCGCCTTCGAGATCGCGGTACTTGACCAGCGCCTCGGCCGCGCCCACGGCTTGCAGGAACTGCGTGCCTGTCGGGCTCGACTGCGACACGATGTTGAGTTTCTTGTGGCCCCAGTGGCTGGGCATCTGGCGTCCGCCCGAGTTGGGATCCTCCGCCGCGCCGACCGAGGAGAGCAGCATCTCCTTGACCGTCATTCCCAACTGGAGACAGAGCGCACGGTCCCGATAGTACGGGTAGAACCAATCGTGGCCGGGCTTCATCGCCATCCCCGCTGCTGCCAGCACGGCTTCGTGCCCGGCGCCCGAGATCTGGAAGAAGACCAGGTTCAGCTTCTTCATCTGGATCTCGTGATCGTCCGTGCGGCGCGAGGTGTACATCGTGCGGTACAGACCGATCAGGTCCGCGGGCGTGAGGCCTTGGTAGCGCGGCGTGGCCGGCGCGGTCTTGGCGGAAGCCATGGGCGAGTCTCCCGGGAGGGTGGAATGGAGAAAGACCCGGTGACTCTACCCGAGCCCCCGATCGTGCGGCAAACCCCCAGCGTGCGGCGGTTTCATCCCCGCGCACGCTGCTCTCAGTAGCCCAGCGCGCAGCCGTCCTTGCGCTTCTCCGTCGCGCCGCTGTAGACGCCGCTGCGCGGATCACGCCAGATCGCCTGATAGCCGCCGTAGGCACCCACGCTCTCGGCCTCGATGCGATGGCCGCGCCGCTTGAGCTCAGCGAGCAGGGTGCTGGGGAGCCCATCCTCGATGTGCAGCACCCCGCCGTCGGTCATGACCGTGCCGGTCGGCTCGGTGCTGCCGGAATGGTGGAAGCGGATGGCATCCCCGGCCTCTTGCAGGTTCATGCCGAAGTCCACCAGATTGACCACGATCTGCGCGTGCCCCTGGGGCTGCATGTCGCCGCCCATGAGACCGAATGCCATGAGCGGCGCTCCGTCCTTGCTGAGGAACGCGGGGATGATCGTATGGAACGGTCGCTTGCCCGGGGCGTACGAGTTGGGACGGCCCGGCTTGAGGTCGAACAAGTTGCCGCGATCCTGAAGTCCGAAACCCAACTCGGGAATGACATAGCCCGAGCCGAAGCCGGTGTAGTTGCTCTGGATGAGCGACACCATCATGCCGTTCTGGTCCGCGGCACACAGGTAAGTGGTCTCGCGCCGATTGAGTGCCGCGGGCTCGCCGGGCAGGTCCTTCTGCGCCGCGACCTGCATATCGATGAGCTTGGCGCGCTCGGCGGCGTACGACTTGGAGAGCAGTTCCGACACGGGCACCTTGGCGAAATCCGGATCCGCGTAGTACCGAGCGCGATCGGCGAACGCCACCTTCTTCGCCTCGGTCATCACATGCCAGAAGTCGGCCGATTCGCGCCCCATGCCCTTGAGGTCATAGCGCTCGAGCAGGTTGAGCAACTGCAGCGCTGCAATGCCCTGCCCCGGAGGCGGCAACTCCCAGACCGTGTATCCGCGATAGTCCGTGGACACCGGCTTCACCCACTCACTGCGGTGGTCGCTGAGATCCTGCTTGCTGAAGAAGCCCCCGTTCGCCTGCGAGTACTTCACGATCTGCTCGGCGATGGCGCCCTTGTAGTAAGCGTCGCGACCCTTCTCGGCGATCTGGCGCAGCGTGCGGGCGAGCGCGGGATTGCGGAACAGTTCGCCTTCACGCGGGGAACGCCGCGTGCCATCGGCGTTCTGGTAGGGCATGAACACTTCGGCGAATCCGGGTTTGTCCTTGAAGCGCGGGACGGATCGTTCCCAGTCCCCCGCGATCACGGGCGAGAGCGGAAAGCCTTTCTCCGCGAACTCGATCGCGGGAGCCAGCACCGTGGCCAGTGGCAACTTGCCGTAACGCCGATGCAACTCCGCCCAGCCATCGACGCAACCCGGCACGCTCCACGAATAGGGCGAGTACAGCGGAATGGTGCCGTCCGCCTCGGGCGGAATCATGCCGACCTTCAGCGCCAGCGGCGAGCGGCCGCACGCGTTCAGCCCCTGGAGCTCCTTGGTCGTGGGGTCCCAGACGATCGCGAACAGATCGCCGCCCATACCGTTCGCGGTCGGCTCCATGAGCCCGAGGCAGGCATTCACAGCGATCGCGGCGTCCACGGCGCTGCCGCCCCGTTTGAGGATGTCGAGCCCCGCCTGCACCGCCAGCGGTTGCGCGGCACAGACCATGCCGTGCTGGCCATAGACCACGGAGCGGGTGGCATTGCCACGGGCCGCGAAGGTGCTCTGGTCGATGCCACTGATCACGAGCAACCCCAGTGCGAGTGGAACGATGACACGCGAAGCGCGCATGGCGACATCTCCGGGAAAGTGTTGGGGCAGGATTCCATGCCCGCAGCGTAGCGGATTCACCGGCCCTCGCGCAGCGATGTTCGTGTGCAAGGATGAGAGCGCCCTGCCGTTGGTCAGTCCCAGCCCGGGTCCACTATAATCCGACGCGTCCAGACCCACGCCCATGCGCGCGACAAACAGCGTCGTGAACTGGTTGGCGAGGCCGCAGGCCGCGGTCATCGCGCTCCAGAACATAATGCCGGTGGCGATCACCGCTCGGCGCGATCGCCGATCGGCGATCCAGGCGGC
>JANLOU010000019.1:0-2555 GCA_031366735.1 Candidatus Eiseniibacteriota bacterium | reverse complement strand
CGCTGGTGCTTCCGGCGCCTACTTCGGACCCTCTCCACTCAACGTGCAGGGCGATCGACCATTGCACTGTCTGCCGTGTGGATCGACACGGCTCACCACCTCCGGTCCGCCGGTCAACACGGATCCGTACAGCTTAAGTGTGCAGAGCCAAGTGTTCACTGCTCCGATGCTCGACACGATCGTGACCACGCCGGGCGGGAGCACTGCTCATCTCACAGTGGACGGCTCAGCGGCCCAGACCCGTTTGAGTGTTCGCAATGTCCCCCGCTCGCTCGAGTACCCGACTCTGGAATTCTCTTCGACGACGGAGTTCGTGGTGGGGGGATTGCCGGCCGGACAGCCGATCCGGATCCGCGCAAGGGCCAACACCACGGGCCGAGGCACGATCTACTACGCGATGTCATCGCCATTCAGTCAGTTTGCGGATTTGACGCTGTTCGCCGACGCGCTCCGATCGCAGTCACGTGTGGCCAAACTTGGACTGCTATCCGATCCGGACACGCTGGTATTGGTGCCGTTCGCGGATACCACCTCGCTCGCGATCGACCTGCGCGCAGGCGAGCCCTTCCGACTCAGCTTCACCTACCAGACGAAGTTCAATCAGGTCTTGCGCGCGCTGGATTTCGACCTTCGGTGGTCGTTCGAGGATCTCCCGCCTGGCGCGCACGTGACCAGTTGCCACGGTTTCGGCGGCGGCCCGGTGCCCACGCGGCTCGCACTCGCGCGCGTTGAAGCGTTCGAGGACCATGTCGAGCTCGCTTGGCAAGGTGGCGATGCAAGCGAGCGGATCACACTCGAGCGCCGCGAGGATGCTGCCGATTGGCAACGAGTAGCCGACCTGCTGGCGGACGGCACGGGACAACTACAGTACCGCGACGATGCCGTGATTCCCGGGATCAGCTACGGTTACCGACTCCGTGCAGTGGATGGACAACTGACCTCCGAGACGCGCGTCACGGTTCCGGCGCCCAGTGCCTTCATGCTCGCGATCGAAGGCGGCCAGCCCGTTCGCGGCCCGCTCGTGTTCGCGATCGCGCGGCCGGCCGGTGCGGCGGCGAAGCTCGAGCTGTTCGACGTGTCGGGGCGGCTCGTGGCATCGCGGCAACTCGTGGCGAATGGTCCCGCGAGGGAGCGCGTGCCGCTGGCCGTGGGTGCGAGTCGCGCGGGCATCTTCCTGGCGCGACTGACCAGCGGCGCGGAGACGCGAGTGATGCGCGTAGTGCTGGTGCCCTAGCGATCATGGCCGGGGCTGGTGCAGCCCCGGCCATTTCGTCAAGCTAGGCCCGCAGTTCGGTCAGCCCACCCAGATAGGGCTGCAATGCCTTGGGAATCGCCACCGAGCCGTCGGCGCGTTGGTGGTTCTCGAGCAGCGTCGCGAAGGTGCGGGGCAACGCCACGCCCGAAGCATTGAGCGTGTGCGGGAACTCCACCTTGGCGCCCGCCTCGCGCCGCCAGCGCAGGCCCATGCGACGCGCCTGGAAGTCCTCGAAGTTCGAGCACGAGCTGCATTCCAGCCACGACCCCGTGCCCGGTGACCAGACCTCGAAGTCGTAGCACTTGGCCGCAGCAAAGCTCATGTCGCCGCTGCACAGCAGCAGCACGCGGTAGGGCAGATCGAGCGCCTCGAAGATGTCGGCCACATCGCGCGCCAACTTCTCGTGCTCTTCGTAGCTCGTCTCGGGCGGCACCATCTTCACCAGCTCCACTTTGTCGAACTGATGCACCCGCACCATGCCGCGCGTGTCGCGTCCCGCGGCGCCCGCCTCGCGACGATACGAGGCGCAGTACGCGGTCAAGTAGCGCGGGATCATGCTGCCCTCGAGGATCTCCTCGCGGTGGATGTTCGTGACCGGCACCTCGGCGGTGGGGTTCAGGAACAGGTCGTCCTCACCGATGTGATACATGTCGCCTTCGAGCTTGGGTAACTGGCCCGTGCCAAACAGCGCCGCCCGCCGGATCACATGCGGGACCGAGACCTCGGTGTACCCATGCTTCGTGGTGTGGAAGTCGAGCATGAAGTTGATGAGCGCTCGCTCCAGCCGGGCCCCGAGCCCCGTGAACAGCAGGAAGCCGCTGCCAGAGATCTTCGGCGCGCGCTCGAAGTCGAGCAGCCCCAGCGCCTCGGCCAGCTCCCAGTGAGGCTTGGGTTCGAAATCGAACTTGGGCACCTCCCCCCAGTGCCGCACAGTCTGGTTCTGCGTCGCATCGCGGCCCGGAGGCACGCTCGGGTGCGGCATGTTGGGGATCCACGACGCCAGCTCGTTGCTCTCCTCCTCCAACTGGCGCAGTTCGGCGTCCAGGTCCTTGACGCGATCGCCCAGTTCGCGCATCTCCGCGATCTGCGCACTTGCGTCCAGCCCGCTCTTCTTGAGGCGCGCGATGTCCTCGCTATCGGCATTGCGCTTGGCCTTGAGCTGCTCGGTCTCGCGCAGCAGCGCCAGGCGGCGCTCCTCGATCGCGTAGAAGCGGGTGAGGTCCACGGCCGTGCCCTTGAGCGCCATACCGGCCTCGACCTTGTCACGATGGGTGCGCAGGAACTTGAGATCGAGCATGGG
>JANLOU010000614.1:0-2528 GCA_031366735.1 Candidatus Eiseniibacteriota bacterium | reverse complement strand
GATCTGGACGCCTCGTCGACGAAGCCAAGGCTCTCGCGGATCCAACCTTTGAGGAAGAGTGCGCCGGGGCGGATGGGGTTGAGCTGCAGCGATTCGGCCAGCGAACTGTCCGCCGCACCGAACTCCCCCAATCGGGCCTGGGTCGCAGCGAGTTGGAACCAGGATTCGGAATCCTCGGGATCGAGCCACACCGCGCGCGAGTAACTGCGCTCCATCAGGTCCACGCGATCGAGCAGTTCTGCGACACGCGCGAGCGTCTTGGCATACTCGGCATTCTCACTGTCTGCAGCGCAGGCCGCCTCGAGCGGTGCGAGCGCCTCCGCCACGCGTTCCATCTGGAAGAGCGCAGCGCCCTTCAGCCAGTTCGCGCGCGCATCGTTGGGCGCGACGAGCAGCGCTCGCTCGGCGAACTCCAATGAGCGCTGCCGCTCCCCCTGGCGCGCTGCGGCCTCGCTGATCCGCACGAGCAGCGCGCGTGAACCCGGGTCGAGCGCCAAGGCACGGTAGTACTCGGCGAGCGCCTCGGCAGTCGCTCCGCTCTGCTCGAGCGAGCGCCCTTGCAGGTAGCGCCGGAGCGCCTCCTCACGCCCCGGGCCGGCGGCAGAACTGTCGGCAGGCGCGGCGAATGCCGGCCCGGCGGCGGCGGCGAGCGCCATGGCGAGGGCGAGCACGGGGGCAATGCGCATCGCGGGTTTGGACATGTGCGATAAGGGTAGCACGCACTTGGCCCCAGCGACCACGCTCGCGCGATCGGGGCGGATGGCTCTGGCCGCCAAGGGGACTCCGTGGTAAATCTGGAGTCCCCGCGTTCCTACCTCATCATCAGTGGATGGCGATATGAATCCGACCAGGGTGCTCGTGGTGGACGATCTGGCCTATGTGACACGCATGTTCGCGGCGGTTGCCACGAATGCTGGCCATGAGGTGGTCACATGCCACAGCGTCGAGGAAGCGCTCGCCGTGTTCGAAGCGCAGTCATTCGATGTCGTGCTCTCGGATGTGAAGATGGGCGCGCTCGGCGGCTTCGACCTGCTCAAGGGAATCCGCCAGCGCTCCAGCGTCGTCCCCGTCGTGCTGATCACGGCCGAGGCCACCGTGAACGCCGCCATGGATGCCGTCGAGGCCGGCGCCTTCGACTACCTGAGCAAGCCCGTCCTGCCCCAGGCTCTGCGGCTCCTGCTCGAGCGGGCGATCGAACACAAGCGCGAGCTCACACTCGCCCAGAATCAGCCCCTGCCGCGCCGGGCATCGGTCGATTCGGATGCGATCATCGGCAACTCCCCCGAAATGCTGCAGGCGTTCCAGATCGTGGCTCGAGCCGCGGCGGGTGATTCCAGCGTGCTGATCCTCGGGGGCAACGGCACCGGCAAGGAACTCGTCGCCAAGGCGCTCCATGCGAGGGGCCCGCGGGCTGCCAACCCCTTCGTGACGGTGAATGTCACCACCATCACCGAAACGCTCGCCGAGAGCCTCCTGTTCGGCCACGAGAAGGGTGCCTTCACCGACGCCAAGGAACTGCATCGGGGATATTTCGAGCAGGCCAACGGCGGCACGCTGTTCCTGGATGAGATCGGGGACCTGGACCCTGCGCTCCAAGCCAAGCTGTTGCGCGCGGTGCAGGAGCATCGGATCACCCGCGTCGGCGGCACCGAGGAGATCGAGGTCGATATCCGCTTGGTGTCCGCGACGAACCACGATCTCAAGAAGATGGTGGAAGAGCGCAAGTTCCGGGAGGATCTGTACTACCGGATCCGCGTCATCGAGATCCGGCTCCCGCCGTTGTGCGAACGACAGAAGGACATTCCCGTCCTCGCCACCTACTTCCTCGAGCAGGCCGCCGCCCGAGCCCGGCGTCAGGTCCCGGTCCTCACCCCCGACGCGATCCGATTGCTCCAGGGCTACTCCTGGCCGGGCAATGTCCGCGAGCTCAAGAACACGATGGAAGGCGCATTCGACCTCGCGCGCGACAGCATCCTGTCCTCGGGCGACTTCCATCTGGGGGAGAACGGGATCGCCGCGCGTGTGACCACACCCGAACCCGACCGGGACGAAGCCTCAGGGTTCCACTCGCTGCGCGCGCACACGGACGGGTACATCCGCGAAGTGCTCGAGCACACCGGCGGGAATGTCACGCAGGCGGCCAAGATCCTGAAGGTCTCGCGGCGCACCATCCAAAGAATGGCCGGTCGCAAGCGCGGCCCTTCCGACCCCAGCGACAATCCTGCGCAGCCCGAGCCAAACTGACGCAGCGCTCCTATCCTCATTGACTTCCGTCATTTCGGATGGAATTGCGAGGGCAGGCTGCGTCCTTTTGGCGCGCTCCGTGTGCTCCCAGAACGGCGCTACTCCAACGCCAGGGCCTGGCCGACCGTCGTAACTTGTTGCCATGTAATAAACAGGTCACCGTACGGAAGATCTTGGCGGGATTGGCACCGATGATGCATTGCAATAAGGCAACAGAGCGAGACGATACCGCCACCGCGGATCGCCTCCTCGGCGAGCGTTCAGCGCCGGCGACGACTTCGCAC
>JANLOU010000553.1:0-1749 GCA_031366735.1 Candidatus Eiseniibacteriota bacterium | reverse complement strand
GGCGGCGCGCGCCGCCGCGCCAGCGTCGAGATCGCGCAGTAACAGCTGGGAGAGCTGCAGCGCATCGCCACGGACTGCCTGTGCGCGAGGACCCCAGGGGAGGATGCGAGCGGCGGTGATATCGTCCCCCAGGGAGGCCAGCAGCACGCCCCGCGCGGCATTCCGGGGAGCATCCGCCCGGGTGGGGACGCGCTGGGCGGGCCCATGTTGGAGCGGACCGTCCGCGCCCATGCCATCCAACAACTCCGAGTCATCGAGCCCGGCCGCGTCGAACTTCTCGTTCGGGTCTGGGCTGGCGACCTCGGGCAGATCCTTGACCTCACCATGCAACACGAGCGAAGCGCCCACCCAGATCGATGCCACGCGCGCGCTGTCCCCCGGATGGTCGGGATCCGCACCACACACCAAAGCTTCACCCGCAGCCGCGGCAGCGTCAGGATCGCTCATGTCGAGCAAGCGCGCGCCGCTCGTGGTGAGCTGCCGCCAGGTTCCGTCGTGCTCGAGCGCGACGCGTTGCGCCCTGCCGCCGATGATGACCTCGAGCACCACGCGCTCGGTCACCGAGCGACCTGCGAGCGCGCGGGCGAGGCGGCGCAATTCCTCATCTTCGGCCAGTGGCCCGACGCGGACTCGTCCAAGCAGGAGCCCGGGGGGAACACCCGCGCCGGCGGTGACCGAGGCGAGATCCAACTCGAGCTCCGCATCGAACCCCTCGTTGCCACCCTCGAGTCGGCGCCAATCCGAATCGCGACCGCGCGCGCGCAGGTAGGCGCGCACTCGATCGTCGACCGGGAACAGCGACGCGTGTGCGCCCACGCGGGCGTGTCCATGCGCGGCCATCGCGATGCGATCGCACATCGGCAGCGTCGCCAGAGCGGGGCCGTGGTATTCGAGCCACACTTCGTGCGCGCTGCCCTCGGCGCGCCGCGCCAACAACGCCAGCACATCGAGTCCCGTCGCACCTGCCGGCAAGGCCCCGACCAGACGGACCCCCAGCACCCGCGGGCGAACCCGCAGCAGTGCCTCGCCCGCCAAAGCTCCAGCGCATTCCAATGCGCTGGCGGACAAATGCACCATCCCGAAGGCGCCGCAACCGGCTGCACCCGGGGAAGCCGATGCCAACACCCGTCCCGGCACCGCGAACCGGCGGCGGTGCAACATCGCGGCGGGGCCCGCACCGGGGCGTGCGAAACGCGCGCCGAAGCGCGCCGACGCCTGCTGGAGATACCGCACATCCTCGCGCGCGTCGGGCCCAGCGCCTTCATGTGTGGGCGCGACCACCGCCAACTCACAGGTGATGCGCGGCATCTCGAACGCCTCGAACCCCAGGAGCGCAACGGTGCCGTCATGCTCGTCGAGCAGCACATGGTCCGCCCGGACTCGCATGGGCTCGCCCGCAGGCTTCAGGCCACCATGGGAGTCGAGTAGGAAGGCAGCAAGGTGGGTGGCCACGGCGCTTCGTCAGTCCTTGGCTGGCTTTGCCGGCTTGGATCCACTGTCCGAACCCGAACCGCCGGGAACAGCCGTGCCACTCGAACCTTTCTCCTGCTTCGCGCCTTCCTTGTACGACGAACTGCGGTAATCGGTCTGATAGAAACCGGAACCCTTGAACAGCAGGCCAGCGCCGCCGCCGGGAACGCGCTTGGATATCCCGTCACACTGCGGACAGTGCTTCGCCGAATCGTCCTTCATGCTGTGGAATAGCTCGAAGCGATGTCCGTTGGGGCATTCATAGTCGTAAGTCGGCAT
>JANLOU010000540.1:0-8109 GCA_031366735.1 Candidatus Eiseniibacteriota bacterium | reverse complement strand
CGCGGGGGACGGAGCGCGAGCGCCCTTGCCGCGCGGCCGCGCCCGCGTTGGGCGCGGTGTCGCCGGTCTCGGGTGCGGCGCTCGGGGTCATGGCGCTGGTGGCCGCGCTGTGCATCGTGGCCGCGGTCACCTATCCGATCTACGACCCCGACCTGTGGCAGCACCTGCGCGTGGGCCGCACGCTGTGGGAGACGCACTCGATCCCGCACACCCAGTTGTGGTCGTGGCCCACCTACGGCGCGCCCGATGTGCTGCCCTCGTGGCTCTATCGCGCCCTGCTGTATCCGTTCTGGGCGGTGGGCGGCGTGCATGGCGTGTTCGTGTGGCGCTGGCTCACGGCGCTCGGCGTGGCCGCGTTCGGTTACTTCGCCGCCCGTCGCATGGGCGCGCGCGGACTGGCGCCATTCGTGGCATTGGTGTGGTGCGCGGTGTTGTTCCGCATGCGCTCGCAGGCCCGGCCCGAAACGCTGGTCGCGCTGTTGCTGGCCGCGCAACTCTGGCTGCTCGAATCCCGTCGTGCCGCCCAGCGCGAAGGCCGTGCGCACCCGGCCTCGTGGTGGCTGGTGCTGATCGCGCTGCTGTGGGCCAATGTGCACATCTCGTACTACCTGGGCCTGGTGCTCACTGCCACCTATGCGTTCGACGAACTCCTGCGCGCGCGTCAGAGCGATTCCGCGGCCCGCCCGCTGCAACTGGTGCAGGTCGCGCTCGCCAGCGCCGCCGTCTCGTTCGTGAACCCGTTCGGGTGGAAGGCGCTGTGGCAGCCGTTCGAATACTTCCTCTACTGGCGCCACGAACCCATCTTCACCACCATCGGCGAGCTGAGTCCGGTGGATTGGAGCATGCATCTGCGCGACGGATTCCCCGCGTGGATCGCGCTCGCGGTCGTTCTGGCGCTGGTGCGCGTGGCGCAGCGCCGCGCCGACCGGGTGGAGTGCGTGGTCTACGCGCTGTTCCTGCTGCTGGCGATCCCCTCGCAGCGCTTTGTCGGATTCCTCGTGGTGGCCGCGGCCCCGTTCCTGGCGCGGGACCTGGCGCAGTGGTGCTCCACCTGGCGCCTGCCTGCGGTGCTGCGCCCTGCCGCCTCGCGCACCCTGTTCACCTCGGTGTTGCTGGTGGCCGCGATCACGCCCGAGTTGAGCCGGCGCCCCATGAACCTGGGCTATGGTTTCCTGTGGTCGCAGTACCCCGTTGCCGCGTGCGATTGGATCGAGCAGCACGGGGTGCGCGGGCGCTCGGCCACCGTGTTCGGTCAGGCGGGCTATCTCCTGTGGCGATTCTTCCCCGACCGCACGCGCCTGCCGTTCATGGACATCCATCAAGCCGGCACACGCGAGGACCGCTATGCCTACGCGTACGCATGGAGCGATTCAAACGCGTGGCGCGTGCTCGATCGCAAGTACCACTTTGACTATGTGCTCATGCCGCGCGTGCAGGGCAAGGGCATGGACATCCTCGAACGGCTCGACGCCGACTCCACCTGGGGTGTGGTGTTCCTCGATGATGTCTCGGCGCTCTACCTGCGGCGCGAGGGCCCGATGGCGGCGCTGGCGGAAGCCGAACGCTACCGTTATCTGGGCGCCAGCCCGTCGGCGATGGGGCGCGTGGGCGAGTTGGCCTACGCCGATTCCGTGGCGCGGCCGGCCATCCGCGCCGAGTTGCAGCGGGAAGCGGCCCAGACCCGGCAGAACGCGCAGGCGCACCACTTCCTCGCCCTGATCGACCTGAGTCAGGCGCACTGGGCCGACGCCGTCGCGAATCTGCAGACGGCGCTCCGGGTGGACCCCAGCCTGACCACCGTGGCCGAGCATCTGGCGCTGGCCGAGGATTCGCTGGCGGCGCATCGGCGCTGAGGGCGTGCGTCTTCCCCGGCGGTGCCCCTGCGTGCGCCGTTTGTACATTCGACGCGCCGCCCCGCTGAGCTAACCCATTGCGGGCGTTGGCTGAACCCGCCCAAATCGGGCAGGAATCCCACTGGTCCCGTACTTGCTTATTCCAATCGCGCAGAAGGGCCGCTCGTTCCACACCGCGAAAGGAGAACACGATGACCAACAGGACGCTGAGAGATCTTTTCGTCGATGAACTGATGGACACCTACGACGCCGAGCACCGCATCATCAAGGCTATTCCCAAGATGATGAAGGCCGCCCAGTCGGAAGAACTCGTCGCCGGGTTCAAAGTCCATCTCGCACAGACCCAGGAACACATCGTTCGTCTGGAGCGCGTGTTCAAGCTGTTCGATCTCACCCCGGAGCGCAAGACCTGCAAGGCCATGCTCGGTCTGCTCGCCGAGGGCGAGGAGTTGATGGCGGAAGACGGCGTTGCCGGAGTGCGTGATGCCGCGCTGATCGCCGCTGCCCAGAAGGTCGAGCATTACGAGATGGCCACCTATGGCTGTCTTCGGACCTGGGCGCAGGTGATGGGCGAGGACAAGGCGCGCAAGCTGCTTCAGCAGACTCTCGATGAGGAAGGCGAGACCGACCACAAGTTGACGCAACTGGCGTTGAACCTGAACACGGATGCCTTGGGGGAAGACGATGAAGAGGCGGCCATGCTCTCGGTACGACGCACGGCCGCCAGCACCGACACGGGCAATGGCCCACACCGTCGTTAACGGGAGATTTTCATGAACATCGTCTGGAGCATCATCATCGGGCTGCTCGTTGGGCTGCTCGCCAAGTGCTTCATGCCGGGCAAGGATCCGGGCGGATTCATCCTCACGACCATGCTCGGGATTGGCGGCGCGGTGGTTGCCAACTTCACGGGGAATGCGATGGGTTGGTACGGCCCGGGACAGGCGGCAGGGTTCGTGGCATCGATCATTGGCGCCATGTTCCTACTGCTCCTGTATCGCCGGATCGGTCCGGCCCGACAGAACGCCGCCCAACGCTGATCCTCCACGACGATTGCGCACCGGTCGGGGATGGGTCGGAGTCCCACTGCCAGGGCCCCACGTCCTGAACAGCAGGCCCGGCCATCCCACGAACCGGCGCTTCAGCGAAGTTTCACTTGCCCGCTTGCTTGGCGATCACGCGCGAGCTGAACTTGTCGTAAGCCGACCGGGTCACGAGCTTCTTGGTGACCAGGTCCAGCTTCGATTTCCACGGGCGTCCGGCGATGATCTTGTCGGCCATCACTTCGCCCACGCCGGGCAGCTTCACCAGATCGGCGCGCGCCGCGGAGTTCAGGTCCACCAACTCCGCAGCCTTGGCTGAAGCCGCCGGGGCCACGGCCTTGGCGCTCGCAGCAGGCGTTGCCGGCTTGGCCATTGCGGCAGGTGTTGCCATCTTGGCCACCGCGGGTGCAGCGGCTGGCTTGATCGGAGCCGCGAGGGCGAGCGTGCTCGCGACCGAAACGGTGACCAACGCGGCGACGAACGAAGCGACGAACGATGCATGGCGTCTCATGATGGGAATCCTTCTGGGTTCGGCGCACACGGCTCCGCGATCCGCAGGGCATGCGAAAGCAGCCCGGTGGACTGGGAGTGCGTGGCGTCAGGGGTGAGTGTGAGTGTGGGGGTGGGGCCGCGCGTGGGGCCCGGGACTTCGCGCATCCAGAGGGTGGACGCGACCGGCGTGAGCGCCGGTGCAAGCAGGTTCGTGTGGGGTCCCGCGCGGGGTGGAGCGCGGCCTGCGATGATGTGATCCCCGCGGTGGTCCGCACGGTCGTGATCGAACAGGAATGACATGTCGCGTCCGGCGCCCGTGGTCCACCGCAGCAGGGAACCCATGCCGGGCGTCGCGGGTGAGTGCGGCGTGGCCACTTTGGCGCGCGACACGGGACGCGGCGTCTTGATCGCGGGCGTGGCCTTGTGGTGGTCGTCGCGGATCGGCGTGGCCGGCTGCACCGGCGAGGGCTTGCTGGGAGCCGCCAGCCCCGGCTTGGGTGCTGTTGTCACGGCCGCGGCCACCGCAGTGCGAACCGCTCGCGGATTCGGATCGTCCGTGGCGCTCGAAGTGCAACGCTGCGCCAGCGCGGGCGCGGCCATGATGGCCGCGAGACCGGCAACGAGGGCGAGGCGATGGACGAACCCGTGTGCCTGCATCGGAGTGTTGCTCCCATGAAGGGCGGCGTCGGGATGGCGCCGCGGGTGCAGAGCCGGGACTATACACCTCGCCCAAACGAGGTCGAGCGATCTTTGTTGTTGTGGCGCAGCGCGTTACCCGGTGAATCCCGGGCTTCTTCAGGCAATAGTCAAGCTTGCGGCTCGCTCGCCGCGCGCTCAGCGTTGTTCGGGATCGTAGGGCACACCCACCGCCCGCGGCGCCACGGCGCGACCGATGAAGCCCGCCAGAACCAGCATCGTGACCAGATAGGGCAGCGCCTGCAGCAGTTCGCTGGGGAATGCCGAACCCTGCAGCCGGATCTGCAGCGCGTCGGCGGTGCCGAACAGCAGACATGCCGCCGCGGCGCCGATCGGATTCCACTTGCCCACGATCATGGCAGCCAGCGCGATGTAGCCGCGCCCGCCCGTCATGCCATCATTGAAGCTGTGCTGTTCGCTGGCCAGCCACGCGCCGCCGAGCGAGGCGAGCGCGCCGCACACGAGCACGCCCTGCGTGCGGTACGACGCCACGCGCAGGCCGAGCGAGGCAGCGGCCTCGGGGTTCTCGCCCATGCTGCGCAGGCGCAGCCCGAACACACTGCGAAACAGCAGCCACCACACGAACGGCACGCACGCCAGGGTGAGCAGCACGAGCGGTGAGCCCAGCAGTGGGCCCAGTCCCGGCAGGCCGGCTAGGCCGAACAGGTTCCACTCGGGCAACCCTTCGACCCGCGGCGAGTTGCTGCTGGAGTGGAACACGCGCACCAACACGAAACGGGTCAGGCCCGCCGCCAGTAGATTGATCCCGAGGCCGCTGGTGATCTGGTCGGCGCGCAACCGGACCGTGACCTCGGCGTGCAGCCATGCCGTGAGCACGCCGACCAGCATGGCGCACGCGAGCCCCAGCCACGGGTTGCCGCTCCAGTGGGTGCCCAGCACATAGGCGAGCGCGCTGTTGAGCATGATGCCTTCGAGCGCAATGCAGATGACGCCGCCGCGCTCGCTGACCGCCGCGCCCATGGCGGCAAGCGCGTAGGGCACGCTGATCCGCAGCGCGGCGGCGGCGAAGAGCAGGACTTCCATCAGCTCCACCTGCGCACGAAGCGCGCGGTCAACGCCTGGGCGCTGATCGCGAACAGGATGACCAGGCCCTGCAGCACATTCACCAGTTCCCGCGGCACGCGTTGGTTGATCACCAACGCGCCATGCGAGAGCCCGCCAAAGAACAGCGCCGCGAGCAGCACACCCAGCGGGTGATTGCGTCCCAGCAGCGCCACGGCGATCCCGATGAAGCCGGCCCCGCCCGTGAACTCGAGTTCGAAGTAGTGCTTGTAGCCCAGCACGAAGTTGACGCCGCCAAGCCCAGCGAGCGCACCCGAGAGCGCCATGGCCAACACTTGCGTGCGACCGATCGCAACGCCAGCCGCCTGCGCCGCCGGCGCGTTGAGCCCGAGGGCGCGCAACTCGAATCCCACGCGCGTGCGGAACAACAGCACGCCCACGCCCACGGCGAGCAACAGGCCAATCAAGAGCGAGAAGTTCGCAGGGGATCCGGCCAGCGCGGGCAGCACGCGGTCCAATCGCGGCAGCCACGCAGCCGCGGCGACATCGCGCGTGCGCACGGTGGCGGGCTCGAACAACCCGCGGCCCACCCACGACACCAGCGCGAGCGCGATGAAGTTGAGCATGATGGTGTTGATCACCTCGTGCGACCCAAAGCGTGCCTTGAGTCCGCCGGGGATCGCGGCCCACGCGCTGCCTGCGACCGCGGCCGCGAGCAACGCGGCGGGCAGCAGCAGCACTCCCGGCAATGGCGCATACGCGCCCACCAGCGCCGCGGCGAAGCCCCCCAGATACATCTGGCTCTCGACTCCGATGTTGAACAGCCCGGCGCGGAACGCGAGCGAAACCGCCAGCCCGGTGAACAACAGCGGCGTGGTCTTGAACAGCGTCTGGCCCAGGCCATAGCCGGTGCCGAACGCTTCGTGGAACATGAGCGCATAGATCTCCAGCGGCGATTCGCCGATGGCGGCGATGAACACACCGCCCACCGCGAGCGCCGCGAGCACGGCCACCAACGGCGCGCCCAGCACGAGCGCGGCCGCCAGATTCGCGCGCGGCTGGCTCATCGGGGGCTCCCGGTGGGGCTCGGGCGAGTGAGTTCCGCGCCCGGCGAGTGGCGGCCCGTCATGAACTGGCCCAGCGCGCGCTCATCCGTGGTGGCGGGGGTGGTCTCGTGCACGATGCGGCCTTCGTACATCACAAGGATGCGATCGGAGAGCGCAAGGATCTCGGACAACTCGCTCGAGACCAGCAGCACCGCGCGGCCGGCGTCGCGCGCGGCCAGCAGTTGCCCGTGCAGGAACTCGATCGCGCCCAGATCCACCCCTCGCGTCGGATGCGCCGCCAGGATCGCGCGGATCTGCGGCGCGTCGGCGTTGCGCGTGCCCAGCTCGCGCGCGGCGATGAGTTTCTGTTGGTTGCCCCCCGAGAGCTGCGCGGCGCGCGCGGTGGGTTCGGGCGGGCGGATATCGAACTCGGTGAGCGGGCCGCGCGCCCGCTCGTTCAACGCGCGCCCGCCCAGCCACGGCCCATGCGACGCTTCGCGCTGGCGCCCCAGCACCAGATTCTCGGCCAGCGTCATGTCGGGCACCAGCCCGCGGCGCAAGCGGTCGGCGGGAATGTGCGCCAGCCCCGCCTGACGGTGCTCGCGCGCATCGCGCCCCGAAACCACGCGACCCGCGATCTCGATGCGGCCGGCGCGCGGCCCGCGCAAGCCCGCCAGCGCCTCCAACAACTCGTGTTGGCCATTGCCATCGATGCCCGCCAGCCCCAGCACTTCACCCGCGCGCACTTGGAACGAGATGCCGCGCACCGCCGGGAGGCCGCGGTCGTCCGCCACTTCGAGCGCGTGCGCTTGCAGTTGAGTCGCGCCGGGAGCGCGAGCCGAGCGCTGCTGCAACGGCACGAGCACGCGGCCCACCATCCACTCGGCGATCGCCTCGACGCTACAGTCCGCCACGCGACCGCCGCCCACGACGCGACCCGCACGCATCACCGTGACCTGATCGGCCAGCGCTTTCACCTCGGCCAGCTTGTGCGTGATGAGCACGATCGACGCGCCGTCGCGCTGGAGCGCGCGCAGCACCACGAACAACTCATCGACTTCCTGCGGCGTGAGCACGGCGGTGGGCTCATCCAGGATCAGCACGCGCGCGCCGCGGTAGAGCGCCTTCAGGATCTCGACCCGCTGCTGCGCGCCCACCGACAACTGCCCGATCCGCGCGCGTGGATCGACCGGCAGGCCGTAGCGCTCGGCCAGCGCCCCGACTTCGCGCTCCGCGCGCGCATGGTCGAACGCGCCCGCGCCGCGAGTGGGCTCGCGCCCGAGCACCACATTCTCAGCCACCGTCAGCGTGTCCACGAGCATGAAGTGCTGGTGCACCATTCCCAGCCCCAAGCGCATGGCCGCCTCGGGATCGGGCAGGCGCACCGGACGATCGTCCACGAGGATCTGCCCCGAGTCGGGTTGGAACAGCCCGTAGAGCACTTTCATCAGCGTGCTCTTGCCGGCGCCGTTCTCGCCCACGATGGCATGCACCTGCCCCGGGATGAGTTCGAGCGATACCCGGTCATTGGCGAGCACAGTGCCGCAGGTTCGAGTGATATCGCGCAGCGAAACCGTGGGGGCGAGCATGGCCCGCCAGCCTACACGCGGACGGGCGTGGCGTGGAAGCGATTGCGACGAGGCAGCATCACCCGGCAGCGCCCGCCATGGGCGCTGGTCTGCGATAGCGCTCCCGTGCCAGCCCCGAGAGCGCGAACCGCACCCGATCCTCGAGCGATGCGTCGGGCATGCCGTCGCACATCGCGGCGCCGCGCTTGGCTTCGTCCACGCGGAACCCCAACTGGCGCAACCACGGGATCACCTCGTCGCGGCGCGCGCGCTGATCACCCGGCGCCGGGGCAGGTTCGATATGCGTTTTGGTCCGCATTCCGGTCCGCGTTCCGGTCCGCGTTCCGGTCCGCGTTCCGGTCCGCGTTCCGGTCCGCGTTCCGGTCCG
>JANLOU010000528.1:0-1681 GCA_031366735.1 Candidatus Eiseniibacteriota bacterium | reverse complement strand
GCCGGCGAGCGGATGTGACGGCATCCTTGCCGAGCATGATGCTTCCTCCCAAAACCTGACGAGCCCATGGCCGATCCGCGGGGATACCGACTTGGACCTTGCCAAAACGAGGCTACAGCATCCGGGCTCCAATCAACCCCTTGAAGTGCTCCGCATTGCAGACTCGGGCCCCGCGCTTGAACCGACTACATCTTGACTGGGCCAAACGCCTGAACGGCGATGACCCCCCACAGCGGGAATCAGTGCCATCGGGCGTGCTGCGAAGGACCTAGGCAGCGCCACGACTCCCTTCCCATGCATGGCACCGTTCGTGCGTTGATATCCGGCCAGACCGACTGTGCCGCTGTGCGGCAGCCCAAACCCAATGCCTCACGCCCCAAACGGAAGGAAGTCCATATGAGTCTCCGAGCAAGCAGCTTCCGCATCGCGCCGTTGGCCCTGCTCTTGATCGTGGCAGCCGGATGCGGCAAGAGCCCCGCGCGGGAGGCAAGCCAGGAGTCGCAATCCGTTTCCGAGAACTCCACGAAGGACGCCACAAAGAATGCGCCGGTTGCGCAGTCGGGATTGGCTCTCGGAAGCGCGGGAAAGTTCGTGGTGCTGGCCGGTTCAACGGTCACCAGCACGGGGGCCACCGCATTGACTGGTGATGTGGGCGTGAGTCCGGGAACCGCGGTGACCGGCTTCCCGCCGGCAACCATGACCGGTGCGACACACGCTGGCGATGCGACATCGGCGGGCGCCATGGCGGACCTGACGACAGCTTACAACGACGCGGCTGGAAGAACTCAGGCCCCGGTCAGCGTCGCAGGGAATCTCGGCGGGAGAACGCTGAGCCCCGGACTCTATAAGTCCACATCCTCGCTCGCGATCTCCTCGGGTGACCTCACGCTCGACGCCGGCGGCGATCCGAATGCTGTCTTTGTCTTTCAGGTGGCCTCGACGCTCACCACGTCCACGGGTCGCACCGTGATCCTGACGAATGGCGCCCAAGCATCAAAAGTATTCTGGCAGGTAGGAAGCTCGGCAACGCTGGGGACCAAGTCAGTGTTCAAGGGCACCATCATGGCGGATCAGTCGATCACGCTGAAGACCGGGGCGACCCTGAATGGCAGGGCGCTGGCCCGGATCGGCGCGGTGACGCTCGAAGGGAACTCCGTCGTGTTGCCGTAGCGGCTCGTAGCGCAATAGCAGCCTCTCCAAGGAAGTTCCTTCCCAGCCCCGCGTAAGGTCTGCAATCCCGCGCGCCCATGGAGATCCGTCCGAACTCCAGCAGAATGCGTGTGGGCAACACCATAGCGCTGGGGACAGCGCGGTTCGCGGCGTGGCACGAATCTCGCGTGAATCGCCTGCGGCGAATGGGCGCCAGCAGTAACGCGACGATGCAGGGTCGCTTCCCACACGAAAGGCCTAAGCCATGAAGTCTCGTTCGACAACGCAGCTTCTGATCACGGTTCTGGTACTGAGTGCGGCGGCGTTCACAGCGCAAGGGGCGCAGGCTTCGGGCGATGTCGTCGTCATCACCCGGGCGCCCGTGGCCCCGGTGGTGGTGTTCCGGAGCCCCTCCATGTGGGAAACCGTTCCGGGCACGCGTGTCATGTGGGTTCGCGATGCGGACCGCCCGGCCTACGACATGTTCCGCTATGGCTCCCGCTACTACATCTACAACGACGGCTACTGGTAC
>JANLOU010000525.1:0-3427 GCA_031366735.1 Candidatus Eiseniibacteriota bacterium | reverse complement strand
TTTTGGAGAAGGACTATTGGGTCTCGTGGGTGCTCAACCAGATCTACTCCGATCCGGAGTGCTCTCGTGGACTCGTCTTCAAGGGTGGATCTGCGCTGGCAATGGCCTTCGACGCAATCGCACGTTTCTCTGAAGACGTCGACCTGGCAGTTCCCCCTTCCGTGCTTGGCTTCGCTGATCAAGAGCTGACCGCTGCCATGAACCCGACCCGGCGGAACAAGTTGAACAACGCTGTGGAGCAGGCGTGCGTTGACTATCTGATAAACACCTTCATGCCGCAGCTCGAGCACCACCTCCAGGCCCAGCTTGGTGCGCGCGACGACCGCGCTCCGTGGTTGGTGCTCGATGACGGGAACGCAAGAGTTCCGCCATCCGTGTTGTTCAGGTATCCGGCCGCCTTCTCAGAGCTCGCACTCGGCCAAGCCACGAGCATCAAGCTGGAGTTGGGGGCAGGATTCGATCAGACACCAGCGAGCCGCCGCCACCTGAGATCGTTGTTAGGCCGTGCACTTCCAGAGCTGAAAGCAGAGGCGAGTGGTTCAGTTTTGACGTTGGAGATCGGGCGCACGTTCTGGGAGAAGGCAATGATCCTCCACTCGGAATTCCATCGTCCCGCGGAGCTCCCGATGCCGTTCCGATACGCTCGGCACTACTCCGACTTCGCGAACCTCTGGAGCCACGAATGCCGCGCATCCGCTTCGCGAGATCTCGAGTTGTTGGCGAGAGTGCGTGAGCATCAGCTGACATTCTTCCCTCGTGCATGGGCCAGCCACTCAACCGCGACTCCGGGTTCCTTCCACTTGCTGCCCCCGGATAGTCGGTTGGGGGCGCTTCGACAGGATTACGACCGGCTGCGGACCATGTTCATGGCTCCACCGATGCCGTTTGCTGTGCTGATCCAGCAACTCCAAGAGGCTGAACTCGACCTCAACCGCGTCAGCGAACGCTAAGCGGCTCTGCTCTGAGTCATCGGGATCGTCAGCTCAGTCCGCATCTCGTGGACAACACCGGGGGCGGTGAGCAGTTGGACGGCGACCGGGGGGATGTCCGCTTCGCGGATGCGACGGAGCTTTTCCATTCCGTCCGCGGCCAGGGCGCCGCGGCGGAACTCTTCGAGCGCCTCGCTCCAGCGCTCGGCGGTGTCGGGGTCGAGAGAGCCCGCGATCCTGAGGATCTCGCGTTCAAAGGTATCGAACCCGACGCCACTCGCGGACTCGACGATGACATCGCGGACTTCGGCAAGGAACAAGTCCTGGGCCTCGCGAAGTGTGGCTCCTCGTGTCTCGAGTCCGCCGAATGAGACCGCGCTGCACACCCACTCGCCGTCCGCATGGTGGGCAAGCAGCCGCGTGCCGCCGGTCACGCGCGCGGCGTAGCCGTCGCCATCGACCGTGTAGGTGAACGTGAGGATCAGCGGGTAGCGGCGCACCGGAAGCCTCCTGGGGGCGGCTGTTGTCGGGCGGCTCGAGACGGCTCATCGAGCGCTGCCGACGGTTGAAAATCTATCGCCGGAGCAAGGCAGGAGTCAACGCAAGCTGTCGTCAAGCGCTCGCCGGTGCGCCCCGCGTGGCATTGCGCCCGTCCCAGTGGCCCCCGCCGCCCCACGCGACTATTCTCACGCCCATGCGAATCCGCCCCATGTTCCCCGCTGCGAGCCTGCTCCTGGCCGCCGCCTGCGCGTACACGATCCCCGCTCACGCCGCCGCCCGCGTCGACACGCTGCTCGCCGGCCGCACCGTGCGCGGCATGGCGGCCCCGCAGCCCTTCTCCGACACGCTCGCCACCTGGAGCGTGCGCGATGGCCAGCGTCGCGATGGCACCACCTACACGCGCTCGTTGAGCCGCGTGCACGAGGGCGCGCGCGAGTTCTGGCGCATGCAGCACGAATGGCGCGCGGCCGACGGGCACATCAGCTCGCGCACGCAGAGCGATGCCGACCTGAAGCTACTGCCGCTGCGCGCGACCACGCGCGCTGATCGCGACTCGGCCGTGGTGGCCGTGGCCGCGGGGCGACTGGTGGGATTCGCCGCGCCGGGTAATGCCGCGCCCCGTACCTTCAACGACGCGCTGCGCTTTGCGCCGTATGGCCCGGACTACAGCGATCTGGTGATCTCATCGTTGCCCTTGAAGCCCGGCTATCGCGTGGTGCTCGCCGGCATTGCGCCCTTTAAGCAGGGCGAACCCGAAGTGCGCTGGGATGTGAATGTGGTGGGGCGCGATTCGCTCGAGACCGCCGGTGCGTGGCGCGATTGCTGGAAGGTGGAGCAGCGCGTGATGTACGGGGACGGTACCGTCGTGACGCTGTGGGTGGACCAGAAGACGCGCCGCCTATGGCAGAAGAGCGGCGCTCCCGCGGGCAGCGGCCTGACATGGTTCCATCGCGTCACGAATCCGTGAGTGGCGTCGACCGCGATGCGTGAGGGATCCAGATGAAGCAGCTCTACACACTCGGGTATGAAAAGCGCAGCCTCGGTGAGTTCGTGCAACTGCTGCTCGACTCCGAGATCGATGTGCTCATCGATGTGCGCGAGAAGGCTTGGAGCCACAAGCCAGGGTTCTCGAAGACCGCGTTCTCGGACGCGCTCGCCAACGCAGGGATTCAGTATGTGCACGCGTCTTTCGCGGGCAACCCGAAACGGTTTCGCGAACAAGCCAAGACGCACAAAGCCATCTTGGACAAGTACCGGAAGCACCTGGAGACGAACCCAGCGATCATCGACGAGTTCGATGAGCTCGTCTCCGGATTCCTTCGCAAGGGGCGGCGTGTTTGCCTCGCCTGCTTCGAGCGCCATCCCGATGACTGCCACCGCAGCATCCTTGCGACGAAGTGGCGTGGTCAGCGCAAGGTCCGCGTGGAGCATCTTGATCCCGGCGGTTGTCCGCGGCTGAGTCCGGTCTGAGCGAACGTCTGGTGGGAGAGCCCCCTGTGCGCCGTCTCGCTGTCGTCGGCACCGCGGGTCACATCGACCACGGCAAGACCGCGTTGGTGCGACGCCTGACGGGCGTGGACACCGATCGCCTGCCCGAGGAGAAGAAGCGCGGCATCAGCATCGATCTGGGATTCGCGCCGCTGGTGACGCCCAGTGGCGTGCGCGTGGGGCTGGTGGATGTGCCCGGGCACGAGCGGTTCGTGAAGAACATGCTGGCCGGCGTGGGTGGCGTGGACCTGGTGCTGCTGGTGATCGCCGCCGACGAGAGTGTGATGCCGCAGACGCGCGAGCACATGGCGATCGTGAAACTGCTGGGCGTGAAGCGCGGCGTGATCGTGCTGACCAAGCGCGATCTGGTGGACGCCGACTGGGCCGCCATGGTGGCGCGCGATGCGCGCGAACTGGTGCAGGGCTCGGCACTGGCCGATGCGCCCATTGTGGAGTTCAGCAGCGTGACGGGCGCCGGCACCGATGCGCTGTTGGCTGCGATCGACACG
>JANLOU010000498.1:0-4200 GCA_031366735.1 Candidatus Eiseniibacteriota bacterium | reverse complement strand
GTCGACCGACGTGAAAGGGCCCATCAAAGCAAAAGGCCGAGCGCGTAAGCGCTCGGCCTTCGCCTTCCAGCATGTCCTGCCCTTCGGCTTACAGACCGCTGCTGAGGACCAGCGAGAGGTCCGCCGACTTGCCGCGGCCCAGCACCTGGTACTTCAGCGTGGCCGAGTCGGCATACGTCACGATGCCAGCCTTGGTCTGACCCGTGGTCGGGTTCGACGCGGCGTACGTGCCGAGGACCCACGCGTTACCGGTACCGGTGGAGCGGTCGAACGGGTTCTTGAAGTCCGCGCCGGGAGGCGAGCCCGGGAGCCCGCTAGCCACGGCCAAAGCGGTCGAGGCATAGGCGCCGTCGTTCTGCACACCAAAATCCTCAGCCGACAGCTGGAAGGTGTGCATGTTCGCCTTGGTCGAGCCTTCCTTCGCCCGGTTCTGCATGGCCAGGAAGTTCGGGATCGCGATCGCGGCAAGAATACCGATGATCACGACGACGATCATGAGCTCAATCAGGGTGAAACCCTTTTGGGACTTGTTCATGAGGGGCTCCTTCGCTCTTGGGTGGACTGCTGCGGCGCTCCATCGAAGTCCAGATGAGGACCTACATGGCTTCGCTTAGCGCAACTGGTGTGCCACTTATCCCGCTGGCGCGCGATCTGGAAACAAACGACGCGTGGACCATGACTTAGGACTTTGCTTTGGGTGGGGCGCCCGACCCTCGGGTCCCGCCACACCGTGCATTCTCCGACCACCGCGGCCCGGGACCGTGCAGACTGCATCCCGAGCGCGCTGCCTCACGCCGCCTGCTCGTCCGATCCATCGATCGGATCATCGCCTTGATGCCCGTCACGCTGGCCAACCGATTTCTCGATGCCGTACGCGATGAGCTTGCGATAGAGCGTCGAAGCATTGATGCCCAACAGCTCACTGGAGCGTTTTTTCTGCCAGCGCGTGTAGTTGAGCACCTTGAGGATGTATTCCTTCTCCAGCTCCTCGAGCGTCATGTTGGGCGAATCGATCACCAGGCTACCCTTCTGGCTGTGGCCGAAACGGATCTTGTCCGGCAGGTCGTCCGGGCCGATCGTGCCGCCCTCATCCAGGATCATGGCCCGCTCCATCACATTCTCAAGCTCACGCACATTGCCGGGCCAGTCGTACTTCATGAGTAACTCCATGGCCTCTTTGTTCACCAACTTCAACTCGCCGCCCCGCGCCTGACGCTTGAGGAAGTGGTCCACGAGCACGGGGATGTCATCGCGGCGCTGGCGCAGGGCCGGCATCCGCAATGGAATCACATTGAGGCGGAAGAACAGGTCAGCTCGGAAGCGACCTTCGGCCACTTCCTTCTCGAGGTCGGCGTTCGTCGCGGCCACCAGGCGACAATCGATCTTGATCGTCGTGGTGCCGCCGACCGGAATGATCTCGCGCTCCTGCAGCGCACGGAGCAGCTTGACCTGCGTCGCCAAGGGCATCTCGCCCACCTCGTCCAGGAAGAATGTGCCACCCTCGGCCACCACGAACAGGCCCGGCGCATCCTTGATGGCTCCCGTGAACGACCCCTTCACATGGCCGAACAAACTGCTCTCGAGCAGATCGCGTGGAATCGCGCCACAGTTGATGCTCACGAACGGACCGTTCGCGCGTCGACTGCGATAGTGGATCTCGCGGGCGATCAACTCCTTGCCCGTTCCGCTATCCCCTTGCACGAGGATGGTCGCCTCGCTGTCGGCCACCTTGTCGACCATCTTGAACACGCGGACCATCTCCTCGGAGGAACCGATGATGGTCTTCTCCTCGTGTCCCTTCTTCAGCTCGCGCTTGAGGAATTGGTTCTCGCTCCGGACCTTGCGCATCTCGATCGCATTGCGGACGACCAGCTTGATCTCGTCGTTCTTGGCGTTCTTGAGCAGATACTGGAACGCGCCCAGATTCACCGCCTCGATCGCCGACTGCTGCGAAGCGTAAGCCGTCATGAGCACGACCGGAATATTCGAGTCGTGCTTCTTGATTCCCTGGAGCAACTGGATACCGTCCATTCCCGGCATCTTGATGTCACTGATCACCACATCGAACGACTCCGCCTTGATCTTCTCCAAGGCGTCGCGTCCGCTGTTGACGGTCGTGACCAGATATCCTTCCTTGCGAAGCACGATCCCGAGGAACTGGGTCATGCTCTGCTCATCGTCGACGACCAGGACTTTCTCGCCAGCCATGCTGTCACCTCGCTCCTTGATGCTGTGGGCTTCGATCACGCGGCTACCGCCATCGCGACGACGGTTCCGGGCAACTGCACCCGTACGGTCGTGCCATGGCCGGCCTCGCTCTCGAGGGTGAGCACGCCGCCGTGACGCTCGACGATCCGTTGTGCGATCGCCAGCCCCAGGCCCGTGCCTCCCCGCTTGGTCGTGAAAAAGGGTTCTCCGACACGCGACAGATCCGCCGCCGCGATGCCCGGACCATCATCCAAGAATTCCACCGCGACTTGTCCGTTCTCGAGTGCGCACCACCGCACGGTGAGCGAACCACGCGTTGGAATCGCTTCCATCGCATTCACCGCAAGGTTGAGCCACACTTGGCGCAACTGCTCGCGGTCCGCATTCACATGGGCGGCCCCGTCCCCACCCTCGAAGCTCAACTGGACTGCTTCGGCGCGGCGCGGGTCGTGCGCCAGCAGGTTCATCACATCCCGAAGGTGTTCTCCCAGATCGACGGGTTCCAGCGCCAGATCGCGCTCGCGCGAATAGGTCAGGAGGTCGCTGACGAACTTGTTCAGGCGCCCGGACTCCTTCGCGATCAAGTCCATCAACTCGGCGTTCTCGCCGGTCAGGTGCAGCTCGCGTTGGAGGAACTCCACCGAGCCGGCGATGGGCTTGAGCCCGTTGCGCAACTCGTGCGCGATCCCGGCGGCCAGAGCCCCGACTTCGGCGAGCGTTTCATTGCGTCGCGCGCGCCGTTCCATCTCGCGCACCTCGGTCAGATCCTGGAACACCGCCACCACGCCGGTGAGCCCACCCTCATGCATGAGGACATTGGTGGAAACCCCGATAGGCAGTGGGCGCCCAGTCGCGCCCTGCACGCGCAGCTCCGCGCGTGCGCGCCCCTTGCTGTTGTGGAGTGTCTCGAGCACGAGGTCGCGCAGAGGGGCGAGTCGCTCTGGCAGCGCCACACTCACATGCCGCCCCCGTGACTCCATGGTGCGCACGCCGAGCACGCTCTCGGCAGCGGGATTCAAATAGGCGACCACACCCTGCGGATCCACAGTGAACACACCCGTCGCCAAGTGGCGCAGGATCACATCGTTGTCCACGCGGACGCGGTTCAACTCGCGCTCGGTGCGTTCGAGGTCATCCCGGGTGCGATGGACCCGCTCACCCAACACGCCCGCCAGCACGCCGGTCATGGTCAGGAAAGCCACCAACAGCTCTGGTTTGGGAAGCGTACCGGGTGATTCCGCGCCAGGCGCCCCAGTCATGGCCGCGATCCAGGGGAGCGCGAGGAATCCGGCGCAAGCGCCGGCCGAAGCGAACAGCCCTCCCGGCACCCGGGCAAGGACGCCGCCGGTGATCACCACAAGGGCATAGAACAGGACGAACTGGCTGTCCCGGCCGCCGGTCTGACTCGACAGGTAGGTCACCAGCGCAAGATCGGCGATCAGGTGGAGATAGATCTGAACCTGCAGCCCCCGCCGCAGGGATGCCGCCAGTGCGAACACTGCCGAGGCAACGCCCACGGCGACCAACGATGTCCACAGCAGCGCGATCGGGCGCGGCGTGACTTCGGGACGCAGCAGAACGCCGAATGGCAGCGCCAACGAGGCGATGAGCAGGCGCGTGAGGACCAGGGCCTGGAGCGAACTCCAGCCCTGGTCCGCCGCCCCGCGGATCACTGATCCGGGCGCGTTGCGCGAGCTCATGGAAGCCGCGACCGACATCAGTCGCCGCCGGCCACAACCGAGATGAGCTTGAACATCGGCAGATACATGGCCACGACCATGCCGCCGACAATGCCGCCCATGACGACGATCATGATCGGCTCGATGATAGAGGTCAGTGTGTCGACGGCCGTGTCCACCTCCGCCTCATAGAACACCGCGATCTTCGTGAGCATTTCATCCAGCGCACCCGTCTGTTCGCCGACGGCGATCATCTGGGTCACCATCGGCGGGAACACGCCCGACGCCTTCAGCGGCGCCGACACGGTCTCGC
>JANLOU010000448.1:0-1561 GCA_031366735.1 Candidatus Eiseniibacteriota bacterium | reverse complement strand
GCTCGAGCAGCGACTCCAGAGCAGCGGCACAGGGGACGACGCGTTCACGCTCGATCTGGGCGCGAGCGGCGCGAACCGCTCGGGCATCTACTTCCTGCGCGTCTCGGACTCCACCGGGCGTACCACGCGGGCGGTGCGGGTCGCGGTGGTGCGGTAGCTGCCGGGCTCGGGCTAGCGCCCCACATCGAGTGGCTGCGGCACCGGCCACTCGAGCTTGGCGAGGTTCTGGGGAAACTTCACGGGCTTGAGCGACACGCGCAGCGAATCGCAGTACTGCTGGAACCGCGCCTCGCGCTTCAGTTCGAACGCGTTGGAAGCGAACTGCTGCTTGATCACGTCGGGAAGCGCCTCGAAAGTCTGCGTGGACTGCTGCTTGCTCACGAGCTGGACGAATCGCAGGCCGCCCGCAACGGGCTCGGGTCCGGCCCACTCGCCGGGCTGCATGCGGATGAACATGGCTTCCAGCGGCTGCCAGCGCGGATCTTCGGTGGGAAAGGTCACCGTCGACTCCGCCACCACGAGGCTGGGGTCGGCCATTTGTGCCGCATCGCGAAGTGTCCCGGTATGCCCACCGTGGGTCGCGATCTTCGCCGCCATGGCCGAGTCGGGCACGACCAGCGTGAGGAGCGTGGCGGACTCCAAGCGGATGTACTGTTGCTTCATCAGCTCCCATGCTTGGCGCACATCGTCCTCGCCGGGCGGCGACACATGGATGGTGGCGCCGTTGTACATACTCTCGGCCAGATAGTTCTCGAACTGCTGTCGCACCTTGCCCGCGAGTTTCGGCTCCTCATGCAGATGTCGGCGGTGCGCCTCGGTCAGCAGCAGCCGGTTCGTGACCATGGCTTCGATCCACAGGTCGAGCGCTGGCTGGATGTTCGTCGGTGGCCGCTGACGGTCGGGGCGTTCCAGGTCCGCGATCGCGTCGGCCATGGTGTACTCCCCCCCGCGATACACCGCGAGCATGGTGCGTTGGTCCCGACTCGGGCTGACCGAGGGATCCTGTGTTCCCTGGATCCGGTGATACAGCGCTTGCGACCCCCCGGGCACGAGTTGCACTTCGTATTCATGACGCAGATTCGTGAACGCGCTCGCCGTGGCTTGACGCTGCTTGCGCTGACGCAACATGTCCATGAGACCTGCCTGTTGCAGCTCGAGGGACATCTGCTTGCGTGCCTGCTTGCCGCGCACCTGCAACAGGAACCAGCCCTGCGTGGTTTCGTAGGGCCCACCGATGGCGCCGACCGGGAGCGTGCGCAGAGCGCCATCGAGCGGAGCGATGAGTTGGCCGGGGGTGATGTATCCCAGCGCCCCGCCTGGCGGCAGCATGCCGGCAAGACTGAAGCGCTGGGCAACCGTCTCGAACGGCTCGCCCGCAGCGAGGGCGCGTTGCGCCAGACGGATCGAAGTGGCATCCAGTGTGTAGATGGCGGCGACATCGTACTGATCGTTGCGCCACTCGAACATGCGGCGCACTTCGCCTTCGCTGACGCGCTGGTCGGCCGGCGCCAACTGTTCCATGAGTGCCTGCACCACGAGGCGATCCTCAAGCTCGTTGTGC
>JANLOU010000447.1:0-1828 GCA_031366735.1 Candidatus Eiseniibacteriota bacterium | reverse complement strand
AAGATCGCGTACACCTCGCTCGAGAACAACGACCCGAACATCTATGTCACCTCGGCGACCACGAATCGCGCCCCGGTGCTCTCCGCCTCCCTCCAGAGCTACTACACCATCCTCAACTGCGCCCCGGTGGAGCTTTCCCTTTCTGCCACCGACGCCGACGGGGATGCGATCACCTATCAGGCCGTCGATCTCCCAGCGGGCGCCCAACTCCAATCCGGACACAATATCTATTGGCCGTATCCGGTGGTCGGCGACCATTGGCTGGTGGCCAGGGCGCTCGATTCATCCGGCGGGGTGGGCTCCCGCGTCATCCATCTCACGGTGTATGACGGTGGCGACTGCGGTGGCGGAGGCGGTGGTGAGGATCCGGGCGAGATCATCCCGATGCACGGGGTTTCCGATCGCATGCCGGGCGAGACGCATCTCATCGGCGGTAGCTCAACAGGCCTGCGCGCTGCGAGTTCGTTCCTCGACGGCGCGGAGAGTGGGCAGTGGGTCGAACACACCGGCAGGTTGATGGCGGCCGGCTCGGACAGCGCGGGTCATGTGCGCACACGCGTGATCGCACGGCGGCCGGGCACACTGCGGATGGACCGAGTCCGCCTGCTCGTGGTCGATCACGACCCCAACACCGTGGCGGTCGCGGGCGGTGGCGGCATCGTCGTCGGGTCCAAGCGGAAGCCGACCAATGTCAGCAGCACGGCTGTTGCCTCAGAGAATGCAGGCTCCGGCGAAGAGCGGCTGATCCCCGCTGGAACGGTCCTGATCGCCGAGTGGGCGACCGATGACAGCATCGATGGACTGGTGCTCGATTGCGCACGGGGCGGCAACTCTGTCGAGGGGGCAGCAAGCGGCGTGCTCATCGAAGTGCCAGACGGGACTGCTTGGCAGGGCGCTGGCCACATCTATCCCCGCACAGGCTACGACGCCCTGGCCGTCTCGCTGGGAGGCGCCTCGCGAGCACGGATCACATTCGCCTCGGATGTTGCGGTCCGGGAGATCGCCGGCTATGTGCTCGAGGATTCGGCCACAAGTGCACAGGTTGTAACGACGGTCGAGTGCGCGAACACGAATCCCGAGGAAGGGATGTCCTCGCTCGTGGACACCGACTCTACCGCCGTGGAGCTGGCACACGGCGAGGGTGTGACCATGTGGTTCGATGGTCCGCCTGCGCTCTCGAACAAGCGACGCACCCTGTTCCTTCAGATGATGGCGTCGTTCACGCCGGAGGCTGGCGCAGCATCCACGAACCGATCGGAAATCGAAGGGTCCCCGACCCGCTTCGCGCTCTTCCCGAACAAACCGAATCCATTCGGGAGCGGCACAACCATCCGCTTCGAGGTTCCACGTGCCTCAGTCGTCCGCGTGGAGGTCTTCGACGCAATGGGTCGGCGGGTGCGTGCATTGCTCGATCATCGTTTCGAACCCGGCGCGCACTCGGCCTCTTGGGATGGAACGGACAATGAGGGTCACCGATCCAGCCCAGGCGTCTATCTCTGCCGAATGACGGCCGAGGGATTCCAGACCCAGCAGCGAATGGTGCTGCTGGGGCGGTAACAACGGCGAGTCGCTGATGAACGAGGTGGGCGTCGCGGGAACTCCCGCGACGCCCACATTGCCGCTCGACGACTTCAGTCCGGCCCACGACCTGTCGGTGGAATCCCCACTGGGCTACCGCACCACCGCCACCCGCACCGCCCGCGTGGTACGCCCGGTGGAGTCCGAGACGCGCAGGAAGTAGATGCCCGAGCGGTTCGCGCCGCTCGCGCCCAGATCGAGCGTGAACGCGTCGTCCCCTGTGCCGCTGCTCTGGAGTCGCTGCTCGAGC
>JANLOU010000446.1:0-17348 GCA_031366735.1 Candidatus Eiseniibacteriota bacterium | reverse complement strand
GACGACCACACGGACTACATGTGGTCGGGTGACGATGTGCAGTACCGCGCCGCGTTCGGGCGAATGCTCGATTACTACATGACACAGGCCGAGACCACGGCGACTCGGCCGTGGGATCTGCGCGGGCGCTTCACGGTGGACGGGACCTTCTGGCTGAGCGAGTACAAAGCAACGCACACCCCGGCGCAGTACGAGCGCCTGATCTCGCATGTCCGCGATAGCAGCATCACGGTGCCGCTCAACACCTGCATCCAGAACTGGGGTTCGATGCCCGCCGAGGCGGCGCTGCGCTCGATGTACCCCGCAGGACATTTCGAGCGCGCCGAGGGACTGCGGCTCTCGCTCGTGTTACCCATGGAGAACCAGACGCTGCCGGGCGGCGTTGCGTCGCTGTGGGCGGGCGCGGGGGCCAAGTACGCGTGGAAGGGTGTGTGCCAATGCGCCACCTGCATCAATGCTGGCGACCGGCCACGCGATGTGTACCGATTCGTGGGCCCCGATGGCGAAGGCGTGATCATGAAGTGGACGCCGTTGTATACGGGTGATCCGCAGAATCTGGGCGGTTACGCCGAAGCCCGCGATCCCGCCGGCGCGCTCAGCCTGATGCAGACGAACCCGTTGTATCTGGCGAACCATCCCTACGATGCGCACGCCGCATTCGGATATGGGTGGGACGACTTCGAGACCGAGAGCGACGCGATCCTCGACTTCGTGCCGGGCGCGAGCGACGCATCCACCCGCGTGATCGTCTCCAACGAACTCGACTTCTTCCGCGACATGGAGGCGTCGTACGGCAACAACCTGCCCGAGTTCGGCAATGCGTTCGGAAACGATTGGGAGTTGCTGGCGGCTTCGCTCGCCGAGCCCACCGCACAGGTCAAGCGCAGCATCGAAAAGCTCCGTACCAGCGAAGCGTTGGCAACGGTCGTCTCTTTGAACGACACCTCGTTCATGGATGGGCGCGATGCCGATCGCGATAGCATGACGCTGGGTTGCGGGCTCTACTGGGAACACAGTTGGAGCGGCGGCCCCGGCGTGAGCAACCAGCAGCGCATCGATTGGCAGCGCCAGATCCAGCGCGCCATCACGCGCTATGTGGACGAGTTGCAGAGTGACGCGTTGCTGGCGCTGGGATCCCAGGTCGCCCAGCCCATCGGCGGGGCGGAACGCCATTTGGTGTTCAACCCACTCTCATGGGTCCGCAACGACATCGTGGACCTTGCGACCAGCGTGCCGTTACCGCGTCGAGTGATCGATGTGGCGACGCAGACCGAAGTGCCCAGTCAACTGGTGATCGTCGACGGGCAGGCACGACTGCGGATCATCGCTGCGGAGGTCCCCTCGCTGGGCTATCGCACCTACGAGGTGCAACCGGTCGCCTCGGCCGGGTTCCCGCCGGCGTTGTCGGTGGCCGCGAACACCGTGGACAACGGCGTGTATGCCGTGACGCTGGGCTCGCGCGGGCAGATCACCAGCCTGATCGATCATCGCGATGCCAATCGCCAGTGGGTCCCGAATGCGCAGGCGTTGCACGACCTGCAGAGTGGCAACGGCGCCGTGGTGGTGGAGTCCAACGGACTCGTCTCGGCCACGCTGCGTGTCGTGTCGGGCGGCGTGCCCACGCACGAGGCACGGGTCACGCTCTACCGCGGGCTGGATCGGATCGATATCGAAGGACGGATCACCGAGAACTTCGGCGACGCGCAGGGGCAGAACTGGAGCTTCGCGCTGCCCGCAGGGGTGTGGCGCCACGAAGAGGTGGGCATGCTCGCGCGTGCGGCCCGCGCGGCGAACGGCGGCGATTACGCCAACGAGAACGCCCGCACCGATTACCTGACCGCGAACCATTTCGTGGATCTGTCCAACGCCGGACGCGGCGTGACGCTGTCGGTCCAGGACGGACAGTTCTTCCAACTCGGCAACAGCACGCCCACATTCCTGGACGAGAACAGCACCTCGGTTCGCACCATGGTCGGGTTCTCTCCCGATTGCGTGGGCGGATTCACGAATCAGGGCGGCGACGCGTCGTTCCTCAATCGCTACTCCCTGCGGATCCATGGCGCCTACGAGGCCGCGGCGGCGATGCGCTTTGCGCTCGAACACCAGAACCCGCTGGTCAGCACCCCGGTCACCGGGCAGGTGGACTCGCCGCTGCCCGCCGAAGGTTGGTCATTGCTGGGCGTGAGCGATCCGCGCGTGCTGGTGTGGGCGGTCAAGCCCTCCGAGGAGGGAATCGGTCAAGGGGTGATCGTGCGCGCCTGGAATCTGCGGGATGTGGCGACCACTGCCATGATCTCGCCCAGTGGATTCGCGCTCGGCACCGCCACGGCGACCACGCACATCGAGACCGACCTGGGGCCCGAGCCGGTGTTCGGCGGCGCGGTCGCGGCGTCGTTCTCCGCGCACCAGATGCGCACCTTCCGCTTGCGGGCCGGCGTGCTCGGTGTGCCGGTGGGTCCGGGTACGCGAGTGTCCGCTTTGTTCCTGCGGCCCAATCCCGCCAGCGCGGCCACGACCCGCGTGGTCAGTTTCAGCCTCGCGGTCGCATCCGATGTGGACCTGAGCCTGCACGATCTGCGCGGTGCGCGCGTCGCAACGCTCTCGCATGGCCGCCTCGAAGCCGGGCTGCACGATGTGCAATGGTCGGGGCAGGGCCTGAGCCCCGGTGTTTACTTCATGCGGTTGTCCGCCGCAGGCGATGTGCGCCATGCGCGGGTGGTCGTGATCGATTGAGTGGCAATGCATGCGCGAGGGACTGCACATGAGACTCGAAGGCATCCATCACATCACGGCGATCACGGGCGACGCGCCGCGCAATCTGGACTTCTATACGCGCGTGTTGGGGCTGCGACTGACCGCCAAGACGGTCAATCAGGATGACCCGACCGTGTACCACCTGTTCTACGGCGACGAACTCGCGCGACCGGGCGCCGACCTCACATTCTTCGAGTATCCCGGCGCCGAGCGCGGCAGGCCCGGCGCGGGCATGGTGCATCGGATCGTCTGGCGCGTGGGTTCCACCGCCGCGCTTGATTTCTGGGCGCGGCGACTCGAGGCGGAATCGATTCCATTCGAGCGCACGCCCCAAGCGGTGCGGTTCGCCGACTTCGAAGGTCTTGCGCATGAACTCGCGCTGAGCGCCGGGCCGGACGAGCCCTTGCTCGCGAACCACCCCGAGATCCCCGCCGAGTCGGCGCTGCAGGGGTTCGAAGGAGTTCGTGCCTACAGCCATCGTCCCGATTCCACCGCGAAGTTACTCGAGGGACTGATGAGCGCCGAACGACGCGAGGGCGATCGCTGGGAAGTGCGCGGTGCGCATCGGGGCGGTTGGATCGCGCTCGATCCCGCGCCGAGCGAGCGGGCGCGGCCCGGCGCGGGCACGGTCCACCATGTGGCGTGGGGGACGACGGACGCGGAGCAGGCGGGCTGGCACCAAGCGCTCGAGCGCGCAGGGCTTGCGAGCAGCGGCATCATCGATCGGCACTACTTCCACTCGCTCTATTTTCGCGAGCCGGGCGGCGTCCTGTTCGAACTGGCGACGGCGGAGCCGGGCTTCACCGTGGATGGACCCGTCGAGGACTTGGGGCGGAAGATCATCCTGCCGCCGTGGCTCGAATCGAACCGCGCCCAAGTCGAAGCGCGCCTCACACCCCTACCGGATCCGCGCGCCAGCGCGGCGTGGGCCTCGCGCCGCTAGCGCGAGGGCGGCCGCTGCGCGCGTGCGCGTTCCTGGCCCGCCGCCCAGTGCACCGGATCGAACGCGGTCGCGTCGGCGTAGGTGGCGAAGCACCCACGACGGCCGTGGCGGCTGAACGAGAACAGCGCGATCTGCTTGGGGTCGTCCGGCAGCGCGGCCGGGATCGGATGCGGCACCATGGCGTCGAGCACATGGCTCTTGAGCAGGTAGTCCACCTCGCGCACACAGAACGCGGCGTCCTCGCGCACGGCCTCGTTCGGGGCCTCGATGACGCGCGCGTGCGCGCGGCCCGGTTCGAATCGCACCGAGGCGCGGTACACCAACTGCCCGCTCCAACTGCGCACGAAGTACAGCCAGCCCTCGATCAGGAACACATCCCAACGATCCTCCATCACTTCAGCGCGGAACAGCACGCCATCACTGGCAGGGCGCGGGAACGACCACTGCAGCGCGCAGGCGATGAGGGTGGCGTCCTCGGGGTGCCGTTCGCGCAGCGCCGCGGCTTCGAGCCCACGCACTTCGGCGAACCGAGCCGCGGCCGCGGGCTCCTGCATCGCCGGCATCCCGCTCGCCAGCGGCTGGCAATCCAGCGCGCGCACCCCGAACGGGTTCGCATCGGCCGCCAGCCACTCGAGCCGCGCGAACGGATCATCGCCCGCTTCGGGCGAGCATGGCGCGCGGTCCGCATCGGCGGCGGCAGAGGCGCGACCGAACAGCTTGTCCAACAACTTCACGGCAGCCTCCTCACCAGCATGGCGGTGACATCGTCGTCGAAGGGCTTGCCCGGTTCATGCTGCGCCAGACGCTGGAACAGATCCTTCACGGCGGCCTCGGCCGGGCCCTTCTTCCAATCGCGCATCCACTTCTTGAGTCGCGTGAATCCAAATGGTTCGCTTCCCCAGGCCGTGCCGCGCTCGATCACGCCGTCGGAGTAGAGCACCAGTGTAGCCCCGCGATCCACGTGGACATAGCCCATCTTGTACTGCGCGTCGGGGTCCGGCCCCAACACCATGCCGCCCACCGACAGCTCGCGGATCCCGCGCTCATCCTGCAGCAATGCCGGAGGGTGGCCCGCGTTGATGTACGAGAAGTTGCCGTTGCTCTCGAGTTCACCGAAGAACAACGAGATGAACCGCGACGACAGCCCGCTGCGGTGGATCACCGAGTTGAGCTTGCCCACCATGGAGGTGATCTTGAGGTCGCGCTCCACGCCCATGCGCAGCCCGACCGCCACATCGCGCGCCTGAAGCGCCGCGGGCAATCCGTGTCCCGACGCATCGGCCAGCGCCAACCCGAGCGTGTTGGGGGAGACCCGAAGGTAGTCGTACAGGTCACCGCCCACCGACTGGGCGGGAGTGCTCATGGAATAGATGTCGTAGCCCTCGAAGGCGCATTGGTTCTCGGGCAGCAGGCTCATCTGGATGGCGCGGGCCTGCTCGAACAAGTCCTCGAGTTCGCGCCGCTCGAGGTGCTGCCGCATGGCGTAGAGCAACGAGTGGATCGCGGACAGGAACTCGGTCTTGGTCGGTCCCTTGTCCGACGCGTCCTGCGAGGGCCCGAACATCACCAGCAGCGGGCCATCCGCTCCACCCACCGCCACCATGCCCACGCGGCCCGCCGGCATGTCGCCCACCCACGGCAGTTCCTTGATGGCGTCCTCGCCGGTGCTGGCGAATCGCCGCGCCAGATCCGCGCCCAGATCGGCGCGTTCCTCGCCGAAGCGCTTGGGGGTGCTGAACCCCTCCTTGCGATGCTCGTAGACATGCACCGCATTCACGCCCAGCGTGCCGCCCAGCAGCTCGAGCAAGGCGGGCGCGATGCGCTGTGCGAACCGCTCCCGATGACGCACGCGACCGGCGCCCTCGAACACTTGTTCGAGTCGGCGATAGAACGATTTGGATTGGATCAACGGAATGGCCCTGCCCTGCGGAAGGAGGAAGCGTTCGATCTCACGGCTGGAGTTCGGCGATGCCCTCGTAGGTGAAGCGGATATTCTCACGATGCACATCGTTCATGGAATAGGCGGCGTCCTTGCCCAGATAATCCATGACCTGCAACTCCGCTCGGGTGGCCTCGAGCGAAAGGCCGCGCGTGTGCGCCGAGCTGACGCCTTCCTCCAACCGTCGCAGGTACGCGAGGTCGCGCAACAGGCGGCGATACGCGGCGGCGCGTCCCATGGCGAGCGGCCCGTGTCCGGGCACCAGCACGCGGATGTCCTCGTGCTCGAACACATGCGTGAGCGCCTCGAGCCCCTTGCGGTACACCCACGCCGGCGCGTCGAGCCACGGGATCTCGATGTCGCTGAGCGTGTCGGCGGCCACGAACAGCCCGCGCGCGGGAAAGTGCAGCGCCAGTTGGTTGGGGTCATGCCCCGGCAGCTCGTGGGTCACGAATGAGAACGGACCCAGTTGCAGTCCCACCACGCCGCGCGCATTGAGCGTGGGCTCGAAGGCGCGAAAGGGCGTCGGCCAGACTTCCCCCTCTCCCTCGATATATTCCTTCGCGCGTCTCTCGATATTGGCTGCTTCGAGCTGCAGCACATCGAAGAAGCCCGCATGCGCCACGGTCGTGGCCGCGGGGAACCACGGCCGACCCAGCACATGGTCCCAGTGCGGATGCGTGAAGGCGATGGCCACTTGCTCGAAGCGCGGCGCGTGCTCGGCCACAAAACGGGCGAGGTCGTCGAGCTCCGACGGCAGCACGCCCGGGTCGATCAGCAATGCCCAACCATCCTGGACCAGCACGGTGCTGTTCATCTGGTAGGCGCGACTGCGGCGCACCCACGCGCCCTCACCCAGATCGGTCCACGCGGGGTCCATGGGTCTTCAGGGCTGGGTCGGAACTTTGATGCGGCCGGCGATGATGTCGGCCTGCAGCGCATCGACCTTGGCCTTCACCTCGGCCGGGATCATCGCCTTGTTGTGCTCGTCGTACACCCACTTCACGCCTGCGTCGGCCAGGCCGAACACATGCACGCCGCTGGCCCACTGGCCGTTCTTCAGATCGCGGATGGTGTCGAACACCGCGGTGTCCACTCGCTTCACCATGCTGGTCAGGATGAAGCCGGGGGCTTCTTCGTACTGATCCGAGTCCACGCCGATCGCCAGCTTGTGAAGTTCGCGCGCGGCTTCGAACACCCCGAGCCCGGTGGAGCCTGACGCATGGAAGATGATGTCGGCGCCCGAGTGGTATTCCGACAGCCCCAGCTCCTTGCCCTTGGTGGGATCCTTGAATGCTGCGCCGGTATTGCCGGCGTACTTGACCAACACCTTGGCCTTGGGGTTCACCGCCTTCACACCCGCGACATAGCCCGCTTGGAACTTGCGGATGAGCGGGATCTCCATGCCGCCCACGAAACCGACCTTGTTGGTCTTGGTCATCAGGCCCGCGAGCGCGCCCACCAGATACGAGCCCTCCTCCTCGCGGAACTTGAGCGCAACGAGGTTCGCGGGCAGCGCTTCGCCCTCGGTCACCGTGAAGTCGACGCACGCGAACTTCTTGGTGGGGAACTCGCGCGCCAGCGTCTTGATGTCGTCGGTGAACAGGAAGCCCACGCCGAAGATGACCTGAGCGTCGCCCGAAGCGAGTTGGCGCATCTGCGCCTCACGGTCGGTGCCCTCGCTGGTCTCGAGTGTGGCGAACTCGATGCCGAGTTCCTTCTGCGCGCGCTCGAGGCCGGCATAGGCTGCGTCATTGAACGACTTGTCGCCGCGCCCACCCACATCGAACACCAATCCCACCTTGAACGGCGTCGCACCGCCGGCAGCGGGCGTGGCGGACTTCTCGGTGGACTTACCGCACCCGGCGAGCAACAGCGGCGCGAGCAACAACGGCGCGACGCTTCGCACCAGGTTTCGCAGCAGCTTTCGCGACAGCATGGAAATCCCCCGAGGTGGCGGCGGCGTGCGCGGCGTGCGCCCGGCGCCCAAGGTCGTAACAACGACGGCAACGCGCTTCGTAGATCTCGGAGCCACCCACCACCACGCGCGCGGCGCGGGCGACTTTGCGATAGGTGCGATTGGCCGGAGCGCCGCACACCATACAGATGGCGAGCGCCTTGGTGATGTACTCGGCAATGGCGAGGAGTTGCGGCATGGGTTCGAACGGCTTGCCCATGTAGTCCTGGTCCAGCCCGGCCACGATCACCCGCTTGCCCCTGCGCGCCAGCTTCTCGCACACCTCGTTGAGCTTGGGCCCAAGGAACTGGCCTTCATCGATCCCGATGACCTGCGCCTCGTGGGCATAACGCAGGATGTCCGTGGCCGTGCGCACACCGCGCGAGGGGATGCGCAGGTCACTGTGCGAGACGATCGCGTCCTTGGCGTAGCGGTCGTCGATCCGGGGCTTGAAGATCTCGACGCGCTGACGCGCGATCTGCGCTCGACGCAGGCGGCGGATCAACTCTTCGGTCTTGCCGCTGTACATGCTGCCGACGATGACTTCGATCCAGCCACCGCGGACGCCGACGGGATAGTGGGGTTCGCTCATGAGGATGCGACGCTACGCGCGCGGCTCGACCGATGTCAACGGCCCCTCGCGCGGCCGGCCATGCGTCCAACGCGTGCGTCCGCTTGTGAGTCTGGGCTATCGTCGCCGGCATGACCGACCCTCGCCCGCGCGAACGCTCCCGTCGCGCCCTGCCGACCCGCGCGCACGCCGCACGAACGCGCCGCGCGCCCTTGCCGCTTGCGCACGAGCGCGCGTGGGTGGCGCTGCTGCTGGTGGTGCATGCGGTCTTCGCGCTCTGGGGCGCCGCCCGCCAGAGCGTCACCTTTGATGAGAACTTCCATGTGCCCGCCGGGGTCATGGAAGTGGCGCGCGGCGAGTTCCGCATCTCGGCGGTCAACCCCCCGTTGGTCAAAGCCATGGCCGGCGCTGCCGCGCTGGCAGCGGGCGCACGGCTCCCCAGCGATTCGGCGGTGCGCGACGGTGAGCAGGGCGTCGTGGGCGAATCGTTCATGCGCAACAACGCCGATCGCTACTCGCGCGTGTTCTTCGCCGCGCGCGCCGTGGTGGTGGCGCTCTCGCTGGTGCTGGGGTGGCTCGTCTGGGCGTTGGCGCGCCGACTGCACGGACCGCGCGGAGCGTTGGTGGCGCTGGGATTCTACGCGTTCATGCCCGAGGCGCTGGCGCATGCGGGCGTCATGACCATGGATCTGCCCACCGCGCTCGGCTGGCTCGGCACCGTTGCGGCTTTTGACGGGTTCCTGCGTTCGGGCCGGTGGCGCTGGGCGTGGCTCACGGCAGCGGGGCTGGCGTTCACCTTCCTGGTGCGTCTGACCGCGGTGTTCCTGCCCATCACGCTGCTGGCGCTGGCGGGGGTGGCGCTGGCGCGTCGTCGTGTGCGCCACCCGCGGCGCCTTGCGCTGGCAGCCGTGTTCTGGATCGCGACCACACTGCTCGCGCTGCAGGTGGGCTATCTGGGCCAGACTTCGTGGACGCCGTTGGGCAGATGGCAGTTCGACTCGGCGCCGTTCCGTCAGTTGCAGACGCTGGCGCCCGCGCTCGTCCTGCCGCTGCCCGATGCCTACTTGGGGGGATTCGACCGGCAGGCACTCGAGTCCGAGTCCGGCCATACACCCAGTTACCTGTTGGGTCGCATCCACGCGAGCGCACCGCTGTCGTACTTCCCGCTCGCGCTCGCATTCAAGTGGCCGCTCGCGTTCCTCGCCGCGCTGCTGTGGTTGGCCGTGACCCTTGCCCGGGGCGCGGGTCGTCGGCACGCGCATCTGTGGTGGGTGCCCGCGCTGCTCGTGTTGGGCGTGGCGATATTCGTGGGGCGTCTGGGAATCGGTATCCGATATGTCTTCCCCATCGTCCCGTTCCTGTGCGTGGGCCTTGGCGGCATCGCGGCGGCGAGCCTGGGGGCGCGTCGGCTGCGCGTGGCGTTCGCGTTCGCGCTGGTGCTGGTGGCGCTCGAGGGCGCCGAGATGGCGGCACACGCCCCGTGGCACCTGTCGTTCTTCAATGCCGCCGTGGGCGGGCCCGCCAAGGGGCAATGGCTCGTGAACGATTCCAACATCGATTGGGGTCAGGGGCTGATCGCGCTCAAGGCCGAACTGGATCGCCGCGGGATCCGCCATGTGCATCTGGCCGCGCATGGTACGGTCGATCCGGCGCTGTACGGGATCGAGAGCACGCCCTATCTGGGCGGCGTCCCGGGGCCCGAAAGTGACTATCTTGCGATCAGCAGCTATTACTTCGTGGGTTTGTCGCAACGCATGATGACGGCCAAGGGCCGCACGGCGTTGCCCGTGCAACTCGACATGCGTCCGCTGTGGGCGACCGAGCCGGTGGCGATGCCGGCAGGTTGCATGCTGCTCTTTCGAATCCGCTGACTCCGGAGGTTTCGCTTGCGTGCACTTGTTCGTGGCTTCGCGTCGGTTGCAGTCCTGCTCGGTGCAGTCGTCCCTTCGCTCGCGCTCGCAGCTCCGGCAGCTCCCGCCGCCCCGCCGGTCGCGCCCGTGCACGATGTGGTCGACAAGTACTGGGGCGTGGAGGTCCACGATCCCTACCGTTCGTTGGAGAACCTCAAGGCGCCCGAGGTCCAGACCTGGATCAAGGCGCAGGCGGATTACACCGATGGCGTGCTGAACAAGCTCCCCATCCGCGACGCGTTGCTCGCGCGCCTCGAGGAGCTGGATTCGGGCCGCGCGTTTCGGATCAGCGGCTTGGAGCGCACGGCCGACGGCCGGCTCTTCTATCAGAAAGTGCGCGCCGAGGAGAACCTGTCCAAACTGTATGTGCGGGGTGCGAACGGTGGCGCTGAGCGCCTGCTGATCGATCCCTCGGCGATGGTCTCGACCGATGGCGGCCACTTCTCGATCAGTTGGTATGTCCCCTCACCCGACGGCCATCGCGTCGTGTATGGCATCGCCGCCTCGGGCTCCGAGCAGGATGTCCTGCATGTGATGGATGTGGAGACCGGCAAGGTGCTCAAGGACTCGATCGATCGCATGGAAGCGGGCTACACCGAACCCCAGTGGCTTGCGGACGGCAGCGGATTCTTCTACTCGCGCCTGCAGAAACTCGCCCCGGGCGCTCCCGAGACCGATGGCTACCGGCTTTCGCGTGCCTGCTTGCACCGGCTGGGAACGGCTCCCGCGGCGGATCCCGTGGTGTTCGCAACCGGCCTGTGGCCCGGCGTCGAGATCGCCGATGTGGATTTTCCCAGCATCGTGCTGGCGAACGGCTCGGGCTATGCGATCGGCAAGATCAAACACGGCGACTCCAACCCGCTCACGCTCTACGCCGCCCCGCTTGGCAAGGGCGCTGACCTGTCCAAGCGCGCGGGGAGTGTTTCGCCGTGGAAACTGGTCTGCGATGTGGCGGATTCCGTCACCGACTTCGCCGTGCACGGGGGCGACATCTATCTCATGAGCGCCAAGGGCGCGCCCCGATTCAAGGTGATGCGCACTTCGCTCGCAGCGCCGGATTTCGCGCACGCCCACACGGTGGTGCCGGCAAGCGAGCGGGTGGTGGACGGACTGAATGCGGCCAAGGACGCGCTCTACATCCAGTTCCGAAGTGGCGCAGCGGGTCAGGTGGCGCGTCTGGGTTGGGAGGCCGGGGCCAAGCTTCAAACGCTCGTGCTTCCGGGTGGCTTCCCCTCGGGCCGCATCGTCGCCGCGGGCAACGCGGGCGCCGGAGTGTTGGTCGAGACCGCCGCGTGGACGCGCGCGGGGCTCACCTATGCGTACGACCCAGTGAAGGGCGTCTTCACCGACATGAAGCTCAATCCGGTGGGTCGGTTCGACGATGTCGCGGGTTACGAATCGATCGAGGTCGAAGTGCCCAGCCATGATGGCGTTCGGGTGCCGCTCAGCATCATCTACAAATCCGGCCTCAAGCTGGATGGTTCCAACCCAACCTTCCTCACGGGCTATGGCGCGTACGGGCTCAGTCGCAATGTGGGCTTCAACCCCACCATCCTTGCATGGCTCGAGCGGGGCGGCGTGTTTGCGATTGCGCATGTGCGTGGCGGGGGAGAGAACGGCGAGGCGTGGCACCTGGCGGGACAGAAGCTCACCAAGCCGAACACCTGGAAGGACTTCATCGCGTGCGGGGAGTATCTCGTCGCCAAGGGCTACACCACGAGTGAACGGCTTGCGGGGCAGGGCGGCAGCGCCGGCGGCATCTTGATCGGGCGCGCCATCACCGATCGGCCCGACCTGTTCGCGGCGGCGCTGCTCGATGTGGGCTCACTCGATGCGGTGCGGGCCGAGTTCACCACCAACGGTGTGCCCAACATCCAGGAGTTCGGAACGGTGACGCGCGAGGACGAGTTCCGCGGCCTGCTCGAGATGAGCGCCTATCACCATGTAAAGGACGGCGCGAAGTACCCAGCGGTGATGTTGTCACACGGCATCAACGATCCGCGCGTCGAGCCCTGGATGTCGGCGAAAATGGCGGCACGGCTCCAGGCCGCGACCGCGAGCGACAAGCCGGTGCTGCTGCGCGTGGACTATCACGCCGGGCACGGAATCGGCTCGACCAAGCTGCAGAATCTCAAAGGGCTGGCGGACAAGTACGCATTCCTGTTGTGGCAGATGGGGATGGTGAAGCCGCTGCCGTAGGGGCGGCGGTGGACCGAAACGCATATCGAACATGCCCCGGGGCATGTTGATCGGCGCGAGCGCCGCAACGAAGTCAGTGCAGGAAGCTGGCGCGGAACCACTGCAATCCCCACGCGCCCACTGCAATGCCCCACAGCGTCAGTGCCACGACGAGCGCCAGCGGCGCACGCTTGGCGCCGCGAGCTGCCACGAACAGTCCCAGCGCGAGCCAGTCCAATGCGAAGCGCTGTCCGAACTGCACCCAGCCATCGTTGTAATACAACAACGAGGGTAGCGCGATGAGCACGCTGCAGCCCAACGCCATCCACTCATCGCCCGCCACGCGCCGGGGCCAGAACGCGAACAACAGGAACGGGGTGGTGAGCAGCAGGCTCATGCCGTGGGGGTCGGGTGTGAGGCGCCCCTCCGCCAGCAAGGGCAATCCCACCAGCCAACCCTTCAGGTTGGTCATGAGGAAGTGTGGATGGAAGCGCCCGAAGTTGGAGACCAGCGTCTCGAACGGCTCGCCCATCAGGATGTAATGGTAGCCCGCATCGCCGAAGCGACCGAAGCGAGCGAAGTTGTACATCCCATGCACCGTGGCCGCGATCGCGATGGGCACGGCCAGTGCGATCAGCGTTCGCCGCCATGGCACTGCGGTGCGATCGCTCAGGTCGTTCGGGTGCGCCAGCCACCATGCGGCCAGCGGCGCGGCCAGCGTGAGCGTGGGGCGCGTCAGCACGGTCAGGCCCAACAACACGCCTGCGCTCCAGGCGCGGCCGCGCGCGGCGAACAACAGCGCCAGGATCTGCAGCGCGGTGGCGGTGATCTGCGTGTGCAGCCAGACATTCCCCATCACGGCGCCGTAGTGCATGGCTGTGCCCAGGCCCAGCGTGAGCGTGGCAAGTGCGACGCGAACTCGATCGCGCGGCTCGAGGACGCGCTCGAGCAGGCGGTGGAATGCGAACAGCGCCACGAGCGCCGTGAGCACCAGCACCAGCACATCGGGAGTGCCCCGCGCGAAGAATGGCACGAGCGGCATGAGCAGGAGCGCGGGGAAGGGGCCGAACACGATGTACAACCGGTCTCCCACCAGCGCCATGTCGCCGGCGTCGTTGGGCGTGCGCAGCAGGTGCAACTGGCCATGCAGGAATGCATCGGCGAGATACACATGGTGCGCCCAGTGCGAGGCGCGCACGATTTCGCCATGCGCCCCCAGCGCCCACAGGGCGAGGGCGATCGCCAGCACCAGCCAGACGCTGGTCAACGCGGGGGCAGCAGCGGCTCGAGGAACGCGGGTCATGGTCGCGCGAGTCTAACAGGCGGCGCTGCGGCTTTGCAGCGTGCGGCGGACCGACTTGCGGTGGGGTGGCGTTTGTCGCATACCCTGTTCCCATGTCCTTCGCTTCGTCCCCTGTCACTCGCCGGCGCATGCCCTCGTTCCGCCGCCTGGCGGCTCTGGTGCTGCTCGCGCTCGCCGCGAGCGGCGTGCTCGCCGCGCGAGAGCGGCCACTGCCGCGCCTGGTGTTCGTGTCGCGTGACGGGGTGCCGGGCTCGCCGCTGGTGCCCGGAGTCGGGCCGGCCGGCCGCACCGTGGTCACCGCGGGCTCGCTCGTGGTGCGTGAACCCGATGGACGGTCGCATCCGCTGTTGGCGCGCGATGCATTCTTCGATGTGGCCGACCCCGCGGTCTCCTACGATGGTCGCACGATCGCGTTCGCGGCGGTGACGCAGCGCGATGCCAGTTGGCGCCTGTGGCTGTGCAACAGCGAGGGACGCCAGTTGCGCCCCTTGACGCGCAGCGATCGCGTGCTCGACCTGCGCGCGCGTTATGGCGCCGATACCGCGCGTTTCGCCCGCTACGACGACTTCGACCCGTGCTGGCTGCCCGATGGCCGCATCGTTTTTGCGAGCACGCGCCACCCATGGGTCGCGCAGCAGGGCCCGCTCGTCAGCAATCTGTGGACGGTGCATGCCGATGGGACGGGCCTCGCACGCATCACGAGCGAGCGCGACGGTGGCGAGGAGCCGAGCGTGGACCCCACGAACGGACGACTGGTGTATGCGCGCTGGTTCTTCAATCGCTATCTGGCCAGCGCCACCGGCGTGACCGAGGACCGCGCCCTGGCGATGCCCGCCGACACGGTCGACCTGTGGCACGCGTTGAGCAGCGATCCCGATGGCGATCACCTGCGCCTGGCGGGCGGCGACGCGCGTGTGCGCCGCGGCCAGATGGCGTACCAGCCCATCGTCTTCGCCGACACCACGCTCGTCGGAGTGGTGCCCGAGCGATCCAACCTGATGCGCGCGACGCGGCTGGGATTACAGCGTTTTCGCGGTGGGTTCGCCGCGGCCCAGCCGTTGTTCGGCTTCGGCGCCACCATGGGTTGGTCCGCGTGCTCGCCGTGCGCGTTGCCGGATGGCCGGATGGTGTTCTCCATGGATGAGCATGGCACCGGCAACTTCGGCTTGTTCGTGTGCGAGCCCGATGGATCGCGCCTCGCGGCGATCGTGGACGAGGCCGGGCGCATGGAACTCGACGCCGCCGTGCTCGGCCCTCGCCGCATGCCGCCAACCTTGCTGTACGGCGCCATGAACCCCTTCGCACCGGATTCACTGCCGCCGCGCACGCGTGAGCAGATCCTCCATGACTCGCGCACCGCACGCTTCGACTGTCTCAATGTGTTCGCGAACGCGCCCGTCGATGCGCCGTTCCCCAACGCGCCGCGACCGCAGCGCGACGCACGCATCCGTTTCTTTGCGGCATTGTCGCGCCCGGCCCGCGCCGGGGGGGACACGCTCGTGCTCGTCGCCGATCATCCGCTCTCGCCCCAGGGCGCCGTGCATGTGGACGCCGTGCCCGCGGAAGTGCCCACCTTCGAGCAACTCGTGGATTCCAAGGGGCGCGTGTTGCGTTCGGTCGCGGGCCCAGCGCATGTGGCGGGTTTCAACTTCACGCGACCCGGCGCGGGCACCAAGTGCGTGGGCTGCCACACCGGACACTCCGCGATCCGGGTCCCGGACAGCGCTGGCGAGGGGGAATGGACCAACCTGGCGCCCACCGCCCGGGTCACGGCCTCCTCGACGATCGCCGATTCGGATGGGCCAGAGGGCGCGGTGGACCGCCAGACCGTGGGGAATCCCACCCAGCATGCATGGGTGGCCGATGCCAGCGCCGGCCAGTGGCTGCGTCTGGAGTGGGAATCGGCGTTGGATACTCGAGCGGTCGTTCTCTATGCTCTGCGGGCATCGGCCAAGGATGGCGGCTTGATCCGGGTCCGCCGTTCGGAGGTGGCCCTGTTCCTGCAAGGTCGTGAGGTGGGGAGGGTCCCCATCCGCGAGGAGTGGAGACCCGAGGGCACCCGCGTGTCGTTCCCCGCGACTCGCATCGATGCCCTGGAGATCCGCCCCATCATGGTGGACGGTCGCTTCCGCAAGCGACCCGCTGTTGCGCTTGCCGAGATCGAGACCATCGCCCGACTAGCCTGGGAGTGACCCCTTCATCATGCACCGCTCGCGCAGACTCTCATTACTTCCGCTCCTCGTGCTGTGGGCCATCCCGCTCCTCACGGCTTCAGCGCAGGCTCAGGGATTCCACGCCGTCGCGTCCAAGGACGGCGTCGATGTCTGGGCGGTGGGGGATTCCGGGCGCGTGTTCCGTTCGCTCGACTCCGGCGCCAACTACGCACCCAGCTCGCTCGGCACCAAGACGCTGCGCGGCGTGGCGCACGCCGGGTTGCATGTGCTGGTCGTCGGGGACAGCGGCAAGGTGTGGCACAGCAGCGACAATGGCGGTGGCTTCGCCATCCAGGTGATCACGGGTACGCCCACGCTGCGCGCCGTGGCCATGCCAGCGGCCAATGTGGCGTTCGTGGCGGGCGACGGCGGCACGCTTCTGCGTAGCGGCGACTTCGGCGCCAGTTGGACGCCCCTGACCAGTGGCACCAGCGAACGCCTCAACAGCCTGAGCTTCTCCGACTCGCTCAATGGCTGGGCGTGTGGGAATACGGGCACGCTGCTGCACACGGTCAACGGTGGCGCCAGTTGGACGCCGGTGGCCAGCGGCACGACACAGGAACTGTTCGGCGTCTCGCAACGCAATGGCGAGCTGTGGGTGGTGGGCGCGAACGCCGTGCTCTTGAAGGGCAGCGGCAACGGGCTCGATCTGGCGCCGATGCGCCTGCGCGCCGATGCGCAACCCGATGTGCGTGCGGTCTCGGTGCTGGGTGTGGGCGATGTCTGGCTCGGCGGTGGCGGTGGGTTCCTGCGCCATACGCAGAACGGTGGCCTGACCTGGACCTTTGCCACGCATGTCATGCACGCGCAGTTGAGCGCGGTCGCGTTCGCGGGCGGGAACGGTTTCGCGGTCTCGAATCGCAATCGCGCGGTGCTGCATTCGCTCGGCGGCGGGGCGTGGACCATGCAGACCGGCGCAACGGTGTCGCGCGCTTGGCAACAGGTGCGGGCCACTCCCGGCGCGAACCAGATCCGCGGCTCCACGCTCACTGCGAATCCCAAGGACAAGCGCACGCTGTATGTGGTGCTCGGCAGCGTGCTGTACCGCTCGCGCGACGAGGGCGAGACTTGGGGCACGCTCAATGCCGGAATCAACGGCATCGACCGCACGAATGCGTTCGTGGTCTCGCCCAAGGACACCAACATCATGCTGATCGCCGCTGTCACCACGGGCGGATCGCGTCAGGTGCTGCGCTCCGTGGATGGCGGGCTCAACTGGTCCACCAAGCTCACGCATGCCTTTGGCGAGTACGGCATCCCACTGGAGGTGCATCCCGATAAGCCCGACACGGTTTACTTCGGCGGCGACTCCGACACGCTCTACCGCTCGTTCGATTTTGGGAACACCTGGGCGCGCTTCGGCACCAAGTCGTTCCGCAGCCCCTGCGACATCGTGGTGCTGCCCGATTCCGCCAATCTCATCCAGATCGGCGATGGCATCACCGGCAGCGGCATCGGTGACCTCTGGTTGTCCACCGATGGCGGCCAGAACTTCACCAAGAAGCAGAATGCGAGCAGCTCCGAAGTGCCGGGCATGGCGTCGGGCCGACTACGCAATAACTTCACGCTCGCGACCAACT
>JANLOU010000442.1:0-2901 GCA_031366735.1 Candidatus Eiseniibacteriota bacterium | reverse complement strand
AGCACATCGTCGGCAAGATGGAACAGCGAGTGGGTCTTCATGGCGGACATCCGCGGGGGCGGGTCGCGGGGGCCGGGGTGCGCGTACTTCATATCACGAGCATTCGCGACGCCCGTGCAGCCTCACCCAGCGCGGAACTCGGGCCAGCGCGAGAACTTTCGCGATGCGAACCTCGCGAGACCACGCGCACCCCGATCCCGCGCGTTGTCGCGCACGCCAATGCGGGACCCGCAACTCGGCCCAGACACGCGGCCAGAACCCGTCAAGTGGAATCTCGAATCGGACCGACGAAATCGGTAGCAGTGCTGACCGCAAGGATGCCCCTTGCCGCCCGTTTGCCCCGACCACGCCCCTCCCCTAGCCTCGCCGCCCCATGAGCGATACGCCCGAGAACACCCCGCCGCGCGCGACTGACGCCGCCGCAGAACCTGTGGTCGAGCGCAGCGAGCTGCTGCGCAAGGCACTCAAGCGCTACCTCGACAAGCTGGGGCGCAAGCTGAATGCGCTGCAGACCGATCTGGCCGAGGCCCGGCGCGGGCCCGAGTACCGCAGCTTCGGCGAAACGCTGCTGGCGTACGCGCACCTGGTGCCGGCGCGCGCCTCGCAGGTGACGCTGGCCGATGCGAGCGACCCCGATCGCATGCTCGAGATTGCGCTCGACCCCTATGTGTCCGCGCCGGCCAACGCGGCGCGCTATTTCAAACGCGCGGCCAAATGCGAGCGCGGCCTGCGCGACACGCCGCCGCGTATCGAGGCGCTCGAAACCGAGATGGCGCAGTTGCGCGCGCAGCTCGAGGCGCACGCGGCGCCAGAGGCAACGCCCGAGCAGCACGAAGCCGCCGAGCTTGCGCTCGAGCAGGCGTTGTTCGCGCTGAGCTTCACGGTGCGCGAACAGATCAAGGCGCCGCAGCCGCTGCCGCGCAAGCAGCTGGGCCTGGCGCCCGAACCCGAGCGGCGCGGCCCGCAGCCCACCAGCGCGGCGCCCAAGCTGCGCGGCAAGCAGCCCGAGGTGCTGGGCAAGCTGGTGCCATGGCGTTATCGCACGCAAGAAGGTTGGGATGTGCTGATCGGGCGCAGCAGCGATGGCAACGATCACCTCACGCTGCACATGGCGCGGCCCGAGGACTACTGGTTCCATGCGCACGGCTGCCCCGGCTCGCATGTGGTGTTGCGTCGCGGCAAGGGGCCCAACGAGCCCAGCAAGTCCACGCTCGAGGAAGTGGCCAGTTGGGCGGCGTTCCACAGCAAGGCGCGCACGGCAGGCAAGGTGCCGGTCAACTACACGCAGAAGAAGTATGTGCGCAAACCGCGCGGCGCCAAGGCGGGGCTGGTGTATATCGAGCGCGAACGCACGCTGATGGTGCGACCCAGCGAGCCGCCCAAGGACCGCATGAGCGACGCGGCCAACGAGAGCAGCGCCGACGAGTAGCGCGAACGCCTACTTCGCGAGCACGAACCTCACGGAGTTGCGTTCGCGTCCGCTGCCGAATCGCGCCAGATAGATGCCCGGCGCAAGCGCGTTGCCCGCAGCGTCCCTCGGCTTCCAACTGAACACGCGACCGGTCCAGTTCGCATCGCCGCGCCACACTTGCCGCCCGAGCAGGTCGTAGACCTCCAAGCGATCGAGCCCGACGCCCTCATCCGCCGCGAACACGATGTCGCCTCGCGAGGGCACGGGCCACGCCGCGATTCGGACAGCGGACAGCGGCGCAACCACGGGATCAACAGAAACCGAGACTGCGCAGCCCAGGCCCAATGCGCCTATCTGCGTCCCACACGAGTTGTTCGCGGACAGACAGGGCGAGGCGGTCGCCACGCGGAAATCGCGCTGCGTCAGATTGCAGAGCAACGGATCCGCGCCGAATACATTGGTGAGCGGAATCGATTGCGGGCCGCCGGTGTTCGTAGTGTTCGCGTACAGGACCAGGCAATTGAACACAGCCGAGTTGTAGTTGTGTCCCAATGTCGCCGAACCGCACGCGGTGGCCACCAGTCGCGATGCGGTCACCGAACCGTAGTCGTTGATGCCGTAGCCCACATCGCAGCGCGTCGCGGTGCAGTTGGTCCAACTCGCACTGCCCGCGCGACAGAACGAGTTGTCCGCATCAAGCCCAACCCCGAGGCTGTCGAGCACCAGCTGGTCCGCGCTCCATGTCACGGCGGTGCAGTCGTCGCTACGCCCGAGCACGCCGACGCCCGCGTTGCGGAGGATCAGATTGCGCACCTTGGTGCCACCCGGCGGACGGATCAGGATCACCGTGGGCTTTCCCAAGCCGTTGATCGTGGGCCAGTCGGTCGCCGGACCCGTGATCACGATGGCCTTGCTCGCCGTGATGGAGTCCTCATAGTACGTACCGCTCTCGACCAGCACGGTGTCTCCCGTGACCGCGATGGCGGCAGCGGCGCGAATGGTCGGCGCATCGCCGGTGCCGTTGGCGCGCACGCGGATCGTTGTGGCGCGAGCACTCGAAGCACACAGCACAGCGACAAGCGCGAGTGCGAATACCCGTGCGGCATTCCAGACCATGGCACCCTCCACGAACCGTTGCAGCGATGACCTCGATAAGTATACACAGCCCCACACGGAAACAGCGCCGACGAGTAGTCATCACTCGCCGGCGCTGCCCACTTACTCAAACCACCTGCGCGCCCGCCCGGTTATTGCAGGATCACCTTGCGCGAATCGGTGAGCTTGCCGTTCACGCTATAGCGCGCGAAGTACACGCCGCGCTGCGCCCGGGCACCGAACTGATCGCGCCCGTCCCAGGAAGCCGAGAATGTACCGGCTGCTGCGTCCTGGTCGATCAGCGAACGAACCAGTCGTCCCTGCAGATCCAGCACGGTGAGCGACACATGCGCCGGCTTCTCAAGGCTGTACGCGAGTTTCGAGGAGAGGCCCGG
>JANLOU010000433.1:0-1828 GCA_031366735.1 Candidatus Eiseniibacteriota bacterium | reverse complement strand
GGAGACCCGAATGCGCGCTCTGCTCAACCGCTGCCTGCCCGCACTCCTGCTCGTCTGCAGTATCACCACCGCGCATGCCGCGGGGCCACGACGCGTGCGCGTCGCGCTCGAAGGTTCGATGACCCTGTCGCGCCTGCTCGAAGCGGGCTTCGATGTGATCGATCCGCACCGGGGCGGTGGGGTCGAGTTGTTGGAGAGGCCGGGCGACGCTGCGCGACTCGCACAGATGGGCGCGACGGTCGTGGTGCTCGATGCCGACCCGGGGCGCACGGCCGCAGAGCGCGCGCGTCGCGAACTGAGCGCGCGCCGCAGTGACCCGAGCGCAGTCCCGCGCGACCCCGCCGGCCGGGCGCGCTCGACCGATCTGGGCGCCGGCGCGCTGGGCGGATTCTGGACGCTGGCCGAGGTCCGCTCGGAACTGGACTACTGGGTGGCCAGCGACACGCGCGACCTGGTGGCCAACAAACTCGACACCCTGGGCTACTCGTTGCAGGGCCGCCCGATCCTGGGGCTGCAACTCGGCAAGCGCGTGGTGGGGACCGATACGCGTCCAGTGGCGTTCTTCAACTCGCTCACGCATGCGCGCGAGCCCGAGGGCATGCAGGCCCTGATGTACTTCCTGCAGGATCTGCTGGTGCGCTACGACACCGATCCGCGCGCCAAGTACCTACTGGACTCACGCCGCTTGTACTTCGTGCCCGTGGTGAATCCGGACGGCTACCGCTACAACCAGACCATCTACGACAGCACCGCCGCGTTCGGGTTCTGGCGCAAGAACCTTCGCGATAACAATCTCAATGGCATCACCGGCGCGGGCGACGGGGTCGACCTCAATCGCAACTTCAGCTTCAAGTGGGGCTTCAACAACTCGGGCTCGAGCGGCACCGCCAGTTCCGAGACCTACCGTGGTCCCTCGGCATTCTCGGAGCCCGAGACGCGCGTGCAGCGCGATGTGGTGGTCGCGCTTCGGCCGGTGGCGGGATTGTCGTTCCACACTTACAGCGACTTGCTCATCCATCCGTGGGGTTGGACTCCCGCGGGCACTCCCGACTCGCTCCGTTTCCAGGAGTGGAACGACGAGCTGACCGAACACAACGGCTACGCGGCCGGCCCGGGGCCGCGGATCCTGTACGACGTCAACGGCGAGTTCAACGACTGGACCTACGGCGACACCCTCCTGAAGCCCAAGGCCTTCACCTGGACGCCCGAAGTGGGCGGGCCGGACGATGGCTTCTGGCCGCCGCCCTCGCGCATCGAACCGCTCGCCAAGGACATGCTCGAGGCGTCCTACCTGGTGGCCGGCATCGCGGGGCCGTGGGTGCGGGTCGAGAGCAGTCGCATCGTCGCGGGCACGCTCAATGCCGGCGGTCTTGCACAACTCGCGGTGCGGCTCCGTCACTTCGGGGCCACCGGATCGGCCGGCCCTTCGCTCAAGGCAACGCTCACCTCCATCGATCCGCGCGCCGAGGTGCTCTCGGGCCCGGTGTCGTACCCCACGCTCGCTCCATTCCAGAGCGCCGACGCGAACGCCGGTGGTGCGTTCCTCGTGGCCGCAGTCGACACGGTCACGCCGGGCACGATGGTGCGCTTCAAGCTCGAGGTGCGCGATGCCAATGGGCTCTACTGCCGCGACACGGTCGAGGTGTTGGTCGGTACGCCCACCACCGTGCTGCTGGACCCCGCGCAGTCGCTCGCGCCCTGGACCGCCATCGGCCAGTGGGGCGTTGTGAGCAACGATGTGCGTCACCCCAGCGCCTATATCGCCGACTCGCCCGCCGGCACCTACCCCACCAACTATTCCTCGCAACTCACGCTGAATCAGCCGCTC
>JANLOU010000410.1:0-4100 GCA_031366735.1 Candidatus Eiseniibacteriota bacterium | reverse complement strand
CTTTTCGAGCGTCTCGGAGAGTTTGATGTTCTCGAGCGAAACAGCCGCCCACGCCACGAGCACCGCCAGTTGGCGAGCATCGCGGGCACTGAAGCGGGTGGCCCCCTGACGACGCAGGACCGCAAGATAGCCGGGCTCCTGTTCACGCGTCGCCAGTGGGATGAACAGCACGGGCCCGGCTTCCAGGCCCGGCACTCCCGCCTCGGCCGCGCGCGGAGTGTCGGCCATGTCGGTGACGGGTCGCGGCGAGCCGGAGCGCAGCAGCGCGCGCTCGAAGTCGCTGGCGGCGCGCAACTCCTCGGTCCGGGGCGCCAAGTCACCGCGCCGAAGCACATGGCGCTCGAGTTGGCGATTCGAGCCCAGGGCGAACACGACGGCGTCCGCTTCGGCGATCATCAGCGCGCTGCGCAGCGTGGTGTGGAGTAGCTCCGGGCGCGACCGGGCCGCCGAGCGGCTGGAGAGCGCCATGAGCGATTCGAGTAGTTTCTCGCGTCCGAGCATGAGTTCAGTCCCTGGAGGGGGTATGGGGGAAATCCCACGAATAGGTGGCAACGGCTGTGCCACTGCGCGAAACCCCTCAATGCGGCTTCGCCCCGGCCAGGAACCGCAACCCCAGATACCCCGCGCGCACCCCGAAGACACCCAGCCCGATCACGAGAAGGGCCCACCCAAGCAGCCGTTGCGACTCGGTTAGCGGCAGTGCTGCATTGTATTTGAGCCATTCCTTCAGACCCCACATGAGGGTCAGGCACAACGCGAGCGACAGCCCGGCTTGCACTCCGAGCCAGGCGCGGGAGTCCGCGGACTGCATTGCGGCCCGAGTCGCCCTCTGCGTCGTTTCGCCCGATTGGGAGCGTGCACCCTGCAATGTCGAGCCGGTCGGGGTGGGATTTTGACCAACCCGGCGTGCGACCCACATGCGGGTGGCCCCGAGCAGGAAGGACTGCCTCCCCCCCACTTCGAAGCCGGCGGCGGCCAGGTCATGCTCGAACTCGGGGCCCGCGCCGAACTCGAAGATCGAAGCGCTCAGGTAGCGGTACGCCGAAGGGTCGGGTGAGAGGCGCCCGAACAGTGGGATCATGTGTCGGACCCAGGCGGCGTGCAGCGGCTCAAGCCATCCCGGTGCAGGGGCCGCCGCTTCGAGCACCACGAGCGTGCCGCCGGGACGCAACGCGCGCCCGATCTCGGTCAGCGCGGCCCCGCGGGGACGCAGGTTGCGCACTCCGAAGGCGATCGTGACGGCATCGAGTGAACCGGTGCGAAGCGGAAGCTGGAATGCATCCGCGCAGGCGATGCGCGGCGCCCATCCGCGCGAGTGGTAGGCGCCGTGCGCGACGCGCAGCATCTGCAGGCTCACATCCATCCCCAGCAGCGTGCGGCCGGGACGCCGCAATCCATCGAGCGATACTCCGCTGCCCGTGCACAAGTCCAGCACGATGTGCGCATCCTCGGGGACACAACGCCACATGGCCTCACGCCATGCGCCATCCTGCCCCATCGTCATGACGCGGTTGAGGAAGTCGTAGCGCCCCGAGACATCGTCGAACATCGTCGCCATCTGCTCGGCGGCGCGTGGGCGGAAGCGTTGTTCGTTCGGATCGGGCATAGGTCAGGGGACTCGCGGAGCGCGTTGGCTCTGGAACGCGGGGGCCCGCGGAGTAGGACGCGGGAAGGAAGTGCAATGGTGCGCCCGACAGGGGTCGAACCTGTAACCTTCAGCTCCGGAGGCTGACGCTCTATCCAATTGAGCTACGGGCGCACGAGGCAGGTGTTTATAGCATAGGGAACTGGAGTCGTCGATTCACGGATGCCGCACGGTCCACCACGCGATGCACGCGTCCAGATCGGTCTGACCGAGCCCATGGCCTCCGCCCGACCATGTCACCTGGACCTCGGCGCCTGCGCGCCGCAGCAGGTCGGCCAGGCGCTCGCTGTTCGCGCGCGGCACGATCGGATCGTCCTCCCCCGCGGCGATGAACACCGGCCGGCCGGCGAGTGCGGGGAGTGACTCGGGCTCGAACGGCACCATCGGGCGCAAGAGGATCGCACTGGCCAGTGCGTGCGGGTAGGAAAGCAGCAGACTGGCGGCGATGTTCGCGCCATTGGAGAAGCCCACGGCGTGCACCCGCGCGGGATCGAAGCCATACTCGCTCGAGGCCTGCGTGAGGAACTCGGCGAGTTGGCTGGTGCGGGCGTGCAAATCAGGCAGGTCGAACACGCCTTCGGCCAGTCGGCGGAAGAACCGAGGCATGCCGTGCTCCAACACCGGCCCGCGCGGACTCAGCAGCGCCGCCCCCGGCGCGATCGCATGTCCGACCGGGATCAGGTCGTTCTCGTTGCCACCGGTGCCGTGCAGTAAGAGCAGCGTCTCGTTGGTGCCGCCGGAGGCGGGTTCGAACCGGTGCAGGAACGAGCGCACGGTCATGACGCACTGCGCCGTGGAACGCGGATGGGCGGCAGCGCCGCTTCGATGCGCGCTCGGGACGGCTCCAGCCAGGCCGGGAGCTGGAGCGACTCGCCCAGCGACTCGAGCGGTTCGTCCACGGTGAACCCCGGCGGGTCGGTGGCGATCTCGTACAACACGCCGCCGGGCTCGCGGAAATAAATGGAATGGAAGTAGTCCCGGTCCATCACCTCGGATACCGAAGCGCCCGCGTCCGTCAGCGCGCTGCGCCACTCGAGCTGCGCTGCGTCATCCGCGACGCGGAATGCCACATGGTGGATGGCGCCCGCCGCCATCACGCCGGGTGCCGCATCCGGGTGATGCAGCACATCGACGACCGCCCCCGGGCCACCCTCGGCGACCTCGAAGCGATAGCGGTGGCCCTCGGCGCCCATCGCGCGGAAACCCAACTGCTCGGTCAGCAAGGCTGCGCTGGGCTGCGCATCGAGCACACGCAGCGAGACACTGTGCAACCCCATGATCCAGGGGTCGCTCGATTCAGCACCCGCAGCGATGAGTTCGATGCCCATGCCATCGGGGTCCTCCAACGAGAGCAGTTCCTCGCCGAAGCGCGTCCCGGTCGTGGCCGGGGCTGCCCCCAGTTCCGCGAGCCGCGTGCGCCATGCGTCGAGGGAACCCCGCGGCACCGTGAACGCGTTGGCGCTCGCCTGCCCCGCCCCCGCCTTGCCGCGGCGTGCGCCGTGCCACGGGAAGCATGTGAGCAATGTGCCGGGCCGACCCTCGCGATCCCCATAGTAGAAATGATAGCTGCCGGGATCATCGAAGTTGACCGTGCGTTTGACGAACCGCAGGCCCAACACGCCACAGTAGAAGTCGAGGTTCGCCTGGGGAGCACCGGCGATCGCGGTCACATGGTGCAGTCCGAGTAGTTCCGGCACGCTCAACCCCTCCCGGTCACCCGCAAGACCTCGGCCACATCCTTGTCGCCGCGACCGGAGAGATTCACGAGCACATGGGCGTCGGGGCCAAGGCGCTTGCCCTCGCGCAGGACCCACGCGAGCGCGTGCGAGGATTCAAGCGCGGGCAGCACCCCCTCGAGGCGGGCGAGCGACTCGAATGCCGCCAAGGCCTCGTCGTCGGTGACATGCCCATACTCGACCAGCTTCTGGTCCAACAACCATGCGTGCTCGGGTCCGAGCGCAGGGTAATCCAATCCCGCCGAAACGGAATGCGTTTCGCGGATCATGCCGTGCGCATCCTGCAGCAGCAGCGTCCGCGTGCCGTGCAGCACGCCCACACTGTGCTCGGGAACGCGCGCGGCGTGCTTGCCGCTGTCGATGCCGTGCCCGCCGGCCTCCACCCCCAGCTTGCGCACCCCGCGGTCGTCGAGGAACGCATGGAATAGTCCGATGGCGTTACTCCCACCGCCCACGCATGCGACGAGCAGGTCGGGCAGCCGACCGGTCAGTGTCTGGAACTGGTCCCGGGCTTCGACCCCGATGACGCGGTGGAAATCGCGCACCATCATGGGGAAAGGATGCGGACCCAGGACCGAGCCCAGCACATAGTGCGTGTCCTGCACGCGCGTCACCCAATCTCGCATGGCTTCGTTGATGGCATCCTTGAGCGTCCGCGATCCCGAGTCCACCTCGCGCACCTCGGCGCCCAGCAGGCGCATGCGCTCGACATTCAGCCG
>JANLOU010000238.1:0-3476 GCA_031366735.1 Candidatus Eiseniibacteriota bacterium | reverse complement strand
CCTCAGGACGAGCCGCGATACTATTGGGTGCCAAGGTGGTCATCAGTGTTGCGCTGTTCGCGTGGCTGTTCCAACGCGTGCAGTGGAGCAATATCGTGGCCAGCATCGAACGGGCCCATTGGGAGTGGCTCGGCGCTGCGTTCGGACTGTTGGTCCTGAGCAACATCCTTGGGGCCTACCAGTGGAACCGTCTCATGCGCGCGGTGGGGATCCAGATTCCATTCTGGAAAGTCTGCACCTACTACCATGTGGGGCTCTTCTTCAACAATTTCCTGCCCGCCAATGTGGGCGGGGACATGGCTCGCATCTTCGATGCATCGCGCTCCGGCACGACCCGCACGACTGCGCTCTCGACCGTGCTCATGGACCGCATGGTGGGCACTGTCGCGCTCGCGGGACTCGCCGTGCTCACCACCCTGCCCGCGATCGATCGCTTCCACCTCGCTGCGGTCTACCTTGGCGTACTCACCTTCTTCGCCTTCGCGGTGACCATGCTGTGGGCCGTCTTCCACCCGCGACTTCTGCATTCCATCACGGATCTCCTCGCGCGCATCGGACTCGGCCGGTTCCAGCCCGCGCTCCAGGAGCTGGCGGCGCGTCTCGGCGGCTTTCGCGGACAGAAGCGACTCTTTCTGGAATTGTTCATGGTCGCCACCGTGGTGCAGATCATGCGGATCTTCGTGCATGTGCTGGTCGCTCGGGCGCTCAATGTGCATGTTCCACTGGCTTACTTCTTCCTTTTCGTGCCGCTGCTGGCGGTGATAGTGTCCCTGCCCATCTCATTGAATGGCATCGGGGTACGCGAAGGTGTCGGCATCCTCTTGTTCGGCATGGTCGGACTCGATCGAGGAAGCGCCTTCTCCCTGCAATTCACCACCTACCTCGTGGCCGTCGCGGTCAGCCTGATCGGAGGAATCTTGTTCCTCGTGCGCATTCCGCACCGGCGGGCAGAAGCCCAGAGCTCTCGGAGGACCACCGGATGAACCTGACCAAGCGCGCGGCCAGTCTGTTCGCCTTGCTGGCATTCGCAACTGCCGCGACGGTCTATCTGCTCACGCTCACCCCCACGGTCCCGTTCTGGGACTCGGGCGAGTTCATCGCGGTCTCGCAGATCCTGGGAATCCCGCACCCGCCCGGCACCCCTTTCTATGTGCTGCTCGGGCGTGTCGCCACGCTGGTGCCGTGGGCGTCCATCGCGCAGCGCGTGAATGCCCTCTCGGCGATCTCGGGCGCGCTCGCGGTGCTGTTCACCTACCTCAGCATCCTGAAGCTGGTTCGTGTCTCGCAGGGCGGTGAGCGCAAGCCGTGGCAGGAGTGGGTCGCGATCGGCGCGGCGTTCACCGGCGCCCTGATGCTCGCGTTCAGCGATGTGTTCTGGGAGAACTCGATCGAAGCCGAGGTCTACCAGCTCATGAGTCTCGCCCAGATCATGGTGTTCTGGCTGGGGCTCAAGTGGTGGGAGGCGCACGACCGCAAGCCCTCGGTCAGCTATCTGTTGGTCGCCACCTATGTGATGTGGCTGTGCGTGGGGTTGCACCTGGGCGTCGGCATCATGGGCCTCCCGCTCATCGTGCTGGTGTGGATGGTGGACCGAAAAGTAGCGCTGCTGTTCGCCATGCCGTTTCTGTCACTCCTGCGCGTACCCGCGGGCCTCGAGAAGATGATGGGAGCGGTGATCGCGCTCTCGACCCTGTACGCATTGATCATGATGTGGCGGAAGAAACTTCCCGCGTGGGTAGCGCTCGTGGGGCTGGGGCTGTCCCTGCCGGGCTTGTGGGCCTCGTTCTCGGACGCCAACCTCACGCCCTTCACCGCAGTCCTCACGGTGATCGGCGTCGTGGGCCCCATGGCCTACCTCGCGTTGACGCAGCGCGAGGGGCGCGTGCTCCTGCTGGCGTTGTTCCTGATGATCGCGGGCTATAGCACGCATCTCTACCTGCCGATCCGGGCCGCCCAACATCCCGGCATCAACGAAGGTGCTCCCGCCACATGGAGCAAGATGCGCGATCTGCTGGAACGCAAGCAGTACGGCGAGATGAACATGTTCGATCGCCGGGGCATGACCACCACCGAGGAGATCCTCCAGGTCCAGGTCAACAAGGAGTTCTGGCGCTACTTCGCGCGTCAGTGGCCGATCTTCCCCACGACCGCGCTGTGGGGGATCCTGCTGCCGCTGCTGCTGGGGCTGGCCGGTGGGATCTGGCAGTTCACGCGCGACAAGAAGGGTTTCGCCATCAGCTTCGTCTTTCTCGGGCTGAGCACGGTTGGCATGATTGTCTTCCTCAACTTCAGCAGCCATGAGGTGCGGGACCGCGATTACTTCTTCCAGAGCGGTTTCCACGCATACGCCTTGTGGATGGGGCTTGGCGTCGCGTGGCTCGTCTCGTGGATCCGCGAATCCTTTGCCGAGGGCCCGACCCAGAATCTGGCGACCTATGGCTCGCTCGCGTTGCTTGCGCTGCAGCCGGCGCTGCTCGCGAAGAATCTCTGGTTCACGCACGATCGCAGCGGCAACTACATCGCGCGGGACTACGCATACAACATGCTCGCGCCGCTCGACCCGAACTCGTATGTGTTCACCAATGGCGACAACGACACCTTCCCGCTCTGGTACCTGCAACAGGTGGAAGGAATCGGCAAGGGCGTGCGCGTCGTCAATCTGAGCCTGCTCAATACCGATTGGTACATCCGCCAGTTGCGCGACGAGGCCCCCAAGGTGCCCGTCACCATCTCGGATCAGGCGATCGAGGCGCTGGGCTCCGGGGTTTACATGATCACCCCGGCGCTCGAGGCGGATTCCACATACACAGCCGTGTTCCGTTCGCACCAAGCGCAAGGGTGGGCGATCAGCCGCGACGGGATCGTGGTGAAGCCAGACGACAAGGGCTCCTATCTGCCGGTGTACACCAATGAGTTCATGGTGCACCACCTGCTCGATCAGTCGCGCGGCCCCAACGGGACTTGGCTCAAGCAGCCCTACCTCGCGGTGACGGTCCCCGAGCACTTCGGCTATGACTCCCAGTTCTCGCTCAAGGGATTGGTCTACCGGATCGAGCGCGACAGCACGAAGGCAGGGCTGGATGTGGAGACCACGCGCAAGGCGCTCTACGAGACCTTCAAATATCGCGGGCTGTTCAATCCCGATGGCTCGTGGGATACCAAGGTCTACAAGGACGACAACGCTTCGACGCTGTCGCGCAACTACGCTTCCGCGCACATGCAACTGGGCTACCATTACCGCGACACGGGCGATATGCCCAAGGCTGTCGCCGAGTTTGAACGGATTGGGCGGATGTTCCCGGACTTCGCCGAGGTGCAGATCCCGCTGGGCGGGTTCTACATGCAGATGGGCGATACCGCGCGCGCGCTGGCCCTGTACGAACGACTCGCGCGGATCTCCCCGAACAGTCCCGAGGTGCGCTACTACCACGGTGCTTCTCTGGCCTTCAAGGGACGAGCGGCCGAAGCGGTGCTCG
>JANLOU010000381.1:0-2001 GCA_031366735.1 Candidatus Eiseniibacteriota bacterium | reverse complement strand
TGTGCCTGCGCGCCGGGCCTCGCGCATGGCACCCACGCATGCGTTGAGGTGCGAGTAACGCGGCGGCGGGGGCGGACCGATGCGTCGTAGCCTTCGAGGCGGAACCTGTCACCGTACGAGCGCCACCCTTTGCATCGCGACGCGCTCGCCGGTCTGCAACCGCACCAGGTAGACGCCAGGGGGCACTCCCGCGCCGGCATCATCCCGGCCGTCCCAGACTTGCTCGTGCCGCCCCGCGGCCAAAGCCTCCCCCGCGACCAGCGTGCGCACCAGCCGCCCGCCCAGATCATGGATCCGCAGGGTCATTCGGGCTGCGGTAGGCAGTTCGAATGCGATCGCAGTGCGCGCGCCGAACGGATTGGGCCGCGGGGCCGACAGCGTGAGTCTCGGGTTGTCCCAAGGCACTCCCGTCGTGTTCGCCCGCTGTTGCACGATGCGAAGCACGAGGAACTCCCCCGCAGTCAAGGGCGCGAACCCCACCAGCATCACGGTCCGGCCTTCGGCGGTGTCGCTGGCCGTCATCGTGGTCTCGTCGCACTTCACGAAATACGCCTGGCTCGGCGTGCTGCCCTTGAACCAGCCTGCCTGGAACAAGCTCTGCATGAAGTTGGTCATGTCCGAGCGGAGCTGCGTCCACAGTGCGACATCGTTCGGCTGGTCCAGGCACCACTGGGTGCCCGCTTGGATCGACGCCGTGATCGCCGAGCCCTCGCGCCGCACCGCGATGTACTGCCAATCCGTATTGCTCGCCAGAGTGCGGCCCCCCCACACCAGCACGCCCTGCCCGGGAACGAACCGCAGCGTGCTGATGCCCAGCGAGTTGAGCTGACTCAACTGGGTGCTGTTGAGCGCCAGGCTCACGCTGCTCGCCGAGCTCACGGCGCCCGTGGGGCTTGTCGGCAGCGCCGTGCGTGCGAACACGCCTGCGGCGAACCCGCTCGGTGGCAACAGCAACGACACGCCAGCCGGAGCGGCCTGCACCCACGGAAAGTAAAGCGCCGCGTGACCGTCCACTGTGCTCAACCCCGCGCGCTGCGTGGTGACCGCGTTGATATCGTTGCTCGAGACGGGGTCCAACAGGGCCATGCAGTTGCCCATGCTCTCGCCATGCGCAATCAGCGATCCGGCATCGCCGCCGGAAACGCGCACCACATACAACCGCTGCCCGCCAGTCGCCGCCCCGAGTCAAATGCGATGGTCATTGGATTCGTCCTTTCTGCGCCGAGACTGGGACTTCCCCGGGTTCGAGCAGTGCATTCGTTACGCGCTATCGCGGCGCTGTCCCCCGCCGCCACACCTGGAGCGCCTGGTTGATCCGCGTCACGATCTTCGAGCCGCGCCGTTCGAACCCGAGCGCTTCCACCAGTGCTTCCACGATCTGCTCGTCCCGACGAAGCAGCCCGTCGGATTGGACCCACTCGATCAGCCGCACCAGCTCGCCCTCACGATATTGATCGATCGAATCACGATTCTTCAGGATGGGTCGCGGCCCGCGCGTCGGGGTCGAAAGCGTGGCGGCGCCGCTCGAGCCGATGCTCGGCACACTCGACGCTTCTGCCGCCGCGTCCCCGCCACGGTCCGCCGCTGCCACGGCCGATTCGAATGCCTTCATCGCGCGCTCGATTTCCTCGTCGCGATGCAAGAACCAATCGGTCGACCAGATACGGTGGAACCGCCAACCCAGCGCCTCAAGGTGCTGTTGGCGCAACCGGTCGCGGTCACGCGCGCTCTGCGCGCTATGGTACGAAGCGCCATCGCATTCAATGGCCAACACGAGCCGGCCCGCGAGCGTGGGGTGCTGGGCGACAAGGTCGATCCGATAGCGCGACGCGCCCCACTGGGGCAGAAGTTGCAGGCCGCGTTGCGTGAGCGCATCGCGGACATCTTCCTCGAAATCGTTCAGCGCAGTGTCGGCGGCGCGGCGGTCGCCCAGCACGCGCCCGCCGCTCGCGGTGAACTCCAGATACAGCCGCAGGAGTTCCACGCCCTTGGCGCTCGAGC
>JANLOU010000362.1:0-2422 GCA_031366735.1 Candidatus Eiseniibacteriota bacterium | reverse complement strand
GCTCATCATCGCGGGCGAGTTTCAATGCGCCGGCGGAGACATCCGCCAATCGCACCGACTTCACCACATCGTAGAAGCGCCGGCGGGTTTCGAGGATGATGTCGTTGCGGGTCGCAAGCTGACTGAGCTTGGCCGCGTCCATGCCTGCTCGGGCGGAGGACACCGAACTCCACGACGAGAGATCCACGAGTGACCAGCGGCCAGAGAGCAACGGGGATCGGGTGGTGCTGTTGGCGGAGAGCGTCTTATAGAAAATCCCGATGGGACCGAAATACTGCGACTGCACGCGATCCTGCGGGTCAGTCACTGACTTCGTGTAGTTGTAGCTCGCGCTCACACTGGGCAGTACGCCGGAGTATGCGCTCCAGAGCCCGGACTTGGCGTCCAGGATCGAGGCTTCGGAGTTGATGATCGAGGTGCTGCGCGCAAGGGCGATCTTCACCGCATCATCGGCGGTGAGTGGGGCGGCGACGGCGCGTCCGCTGAGGACGACCGAGGCCAGCAGGGTGAGGGCATGGAGACGACGCATCCGACGATTCACTCCTCTGAGGGTGGACAGCGCAACACCGATCGCGTTGTGCACGGGATACGCATAAGTGAGTTACGGGGTTGCAGACAAACCATCACGTGCCGGGCGAGAACGCCGCGGCGACCGCGGCAAAGAGGCCGGCGAGCGCGAGGTAGAGCGCGATCAGGACCCACGCGACATTCCTGCGTGGTGCACCGGAGAGGGCACTGGCACCCAGAATCGCGACTGCGAGGTACCAGACGCCGAAGGGCCCCAGTGCGTCCAGGAAGACCGCCAATCCGGTATGGAGTTTATTCGGAGTCTCGGGTTCCGGCAGGAACGCGGCGAGGCCGAGGTGGATGCCCTTGAAGGTCTCGCTGAACCATGCGATCACAAAAGTGATGAGCGTCTCGGGCAACCGCACGAGCGATGCCCAGGTGACAGTTTCCAGCGCCAATCGGAATCGGAATTTCGTTCCGAGCACGAAGCCACAACCGAACCAGACCACCGCAGCGATCAGCAGCAGCATGATGGGCAGGATGATTGCCTGTTGCCCCACCGTGATGGCGATGGCCGCGGGGTTGTTCGCGAAGAAATCGCTGATCTTCTCCACCTGCGCGGGCTGCATCTGCCCGTTCACCACCGCCTCGTCCCATTGGTCCAGCATCATCGGCACGAGCACCCGATGGTAGGCCGCCACCATCAATGTGGCATTGAAGATCAGGATGAACAGGAGCGGGATCCAGAACTGGACCTGATGGTCGAGCCCCTGCCATGCCTCGACAGGGCGGACGAACACGCGGCCGGCCCGGGTCAGGGGCGACAAGCCGGGGCTGCGCGGGGCGTCAACCAGCGCCTCGGGCTGCTCACTCATGGCGGAAACTCCTCGCGGGGGGGATCGCCTTGGAAACCAAGGACCGCGCGAAGGTAGGGACCGGCTCGAGGACGGTCAAACCGCGACAAGACCGGCGCGGGAAAAGCCTCACAGGCGCGGCCCGCGCCGTCCGAGCGGGCCGCGCCTGACGCCCCTACCCGTGCAGCCGGAAGCGGACGGGAACGGCGACCCAGACGCGCACGGGGTGCTTGTTCGCCAGCGCCGGCGTGAAGCGCCAGCGCCTCACCGCCTCTCGCGCAGCCTCGTCATTGCGGTCGAAGACGGTGAGCTTTTTCCGATCGAGCCGGTCGTTGGCCTGTTGAATCGCATCACGAGGGGCATTGCCTCGTTCCACCTCCTTGCGTAAGAACCCGTTGACCAGCCGCATGAGTACCGGCCACTCGCCAAGCCTTTCCGTCGCTAACGTCCGCAGCGCGGCCTGTTCTGCCGCGCCAACCTCACCGAGCCCCTGCGAAAGTAGTTCGACGGCCTCGGCTTCCTTCATCGCATCGACGGGCACGCGCAACGCGCCCTTGGGCAGGATGTCGTCGCGCCGCGTCGTGACGAGCCGTGCTGTCAACGGCGCGCCCTCCCGGAACGGGCGCAGGTGGCTCTCGCTCCATACGTCGTCGATGACGAGCAGGCATTTCCGCTCGGCCAGCACCTCCCGCAGCATATTCGCGGCAGCGCTGACCTCGGTGAAACCCTGCGGCTCGCCGGTCAGAATTTTGAGCAGGTTGGCCAGCTTCTCGATGAGGCTTGGCTTTTCGCCAAGCGTGACCCACAGCACGCCATCGTGAAAGGCGTCCTGGATGTCATCGTCGTGGGCCAGCGCCTGCGCCAGCACGGTCTTGCCGAAGCCGCCCGCTCCTCGCAGCGCGGCCGTGATGGCGACGGCGTTGCCTTTTGCGTCGAGCAGCGCGGCCTTGAGCTTAGCGAACTCCTCGGGCCGCGCGACGAAGCCCTCGGGCATGGTCGGCACCATGAACGGGCGGCGCGGGCCCTGGCCGGGCTCCTTGAGACGGGTGAACAACGCCTGC
>JANLOU010000340.1:0-1580 GCA_031366735.1 Candidatus Eiseniibacteriota bacterium | reverse complement strand
GCCATGGTCCGCACCGCGGGCGAGTGGCCGCAGGGGACCAGTGAGTTCGAGATCGCGGGGCTCACACCGGTGCCCGCGGTGCGGGTTGCGGCCCCAGCAGTGAAGGAATCGCCGATCCACATCGAGTGTGTATTGCATCGCGAGGTCGAGGTGGGCAAGAGTTTCGTCGTGTTCGGCGAGGTGGTCTTCGCCTGGGTCGATGACGCCGTCCTCACCGACGGACGGGTGGATCCCGTCAAGCTGGCACCCGTCGGCAGGTTGGGCGGAGAGCTGTATTCGCTCACCACGCAAGTGGTGAAGGTGCCGCGTCCACGCGTTTCGCGTGCGGGCGGCGAATCCCATGATTAGGGAAATCGCCATGCCGAGGTTCGGAATCTGATGTGCGCGTGAGCCCGAACCCCATCGCTCGCATTCTCGTGAAGTCCCCCGAGGATGTCTGGACCTTCACCCAGCGCAATGTCTCGCTCTGGGACATCCTCGAGTTCTTTCCGCCCGATTGCATCGGTCCACGCGGGCCCAGCGATGCGCCGCGGCCGTACGAGGTCAAGCCGATCACGCTCGAGACCGACCGCGAGTTCTCGTTCGACACCGATATCCAATACGGCACTTGGATGTTCCGCCCGCGCTCGCCGAAACTTCCAGGCATGATGAAGTGGTGCCAGGAGAGCGGGCTTGAACCTGGCGACGCCATCGTGTTCGAGCGGCTGCAGGAGCGGCGATTCGCGCTGCGGCTGGAGAAGGGCGCGGCGGGCTAGGGCTGCAGCTTCGCCAGGACTTCATCCTCGCCCGGAAAGCGACCCTCCTGCTTTTTCGAGAACACCAGCATGCCGTCTGCCGTGATCTCGAACTCGCCGCCCTTACCGGGCGTGAGCTTGGCGTCGATGTTGCGTTCGAGCTTGAGCGTGGCCGCCAGACTGGTGGCACGGGGCAGATAGTTTCATTGCACGCAGTAGCGGATCTCGACCTTCGTCACGGAAGCCTCCCTTGGAATCGGTGCGCGCGGGCCGCGCGCCGCCGGTACGATACACTCGCGCCTGTCATGTTGTCTGCTCGCAAGCAGCGTTTGACCGGCGCGCACCGCACGCGCGATGCTCTGCCCTATGCCCACCCGCACTCCCAGTGTCGAAGACCGGCTCCGCCGCAGCCTTGGCGACGCCCTGCTCACGCAGGAACCGCTCAAGCACCACACCACATTCCGCATTGGTGGCCCGGCCGACTACTTCGTGACTGCGCGCACACCCGATGGCCTCGTGACGGCACTGCGCGCCGCACACGAATGCGGATTGCCGCTGTTCCTGCTGGGCGGCGGCAGCAATCTGCTGGTGTCCGACGATGGATTCCGCGGCATGGTGGTGAAGAATGGCTGCGAGCGCGTCGAGTTCGATGGAACCGCGGTGTACGTGGAATGTGGCGCGGACTACCTGGCTTTCATCCAGCAGTGTTGCGAGCAGGAACTCGCCGGGCTCGCCTATGCGGCGGGCATTCCGGGTTCGGTGGGCGGCGCGCTGTATGGCAATGCGGGCTGCTACGGGCATGACATCGGTTCGCGCGTGATCGAATGCACCGTGGCGACGCTCGAT
>JANLOU010000325.1:0-4456 GCA_031366735.1 Candidatus Eiseniibacteriota bacterium | reverse complement strand
ATCCCGTTCTCGGGTGGCGGCTATCTGCGCTTGTACCCCAGCGCATTCGTCGATCAGGGCTTCACGCAGAACCATCGGGTCGGACGCCCTGTCATGGCCTACATCCACCCACGCGAGATCGACCCCGGGCAGCCGCGCATGCCCATGCCGTTCGTCAAGCGGTTCAAATACTATGTCGGGCTCGATAGCTGCGAAGCCAAGTTGCGCCGCATGTTGCTCCGCTATCGCTTTGGCACCGTTGCGGCCGTGCTCGCCGCGCATCCCCCGCGGGAGACGCGTGTGCTGCGGGGCGGCGATCTGGTGCTCCTGCCCCTCGCATGAAGCTCGACGCGGCAGGGCGTCGAGTCTGGCTGGATCCGCGCGATCCGACATTCTTCTCGGACCCCTACCCGGCCTACCACGCCATTCGCGTCAGCACCCCGGTGTTCTGGTGGGAACAGTACGGTCACTGGTGTTTTGCGCGCCACGCGGATGTGAACGCATTGCTGCGTGACCGCCGCTTCGGGCGGCAGGTGCTGCATGTGATGTCGCGCGAGGAACTCGGCTGGAGCGAGCCCGCTCCGCATCTTGCTCCCGTGTGCGCGTTCGAGCGACGATCACTGCTCGAACTGGAGCCTCCCGAACACACGCGACTTCGCGGCTTGGTGAACCATGCATTCCTGGGCCGTGTCATCGAGCGCCTGGCTCCGCGGATCGCGCGGATCGCGCACGAGTGCATTGACGCGTTCGAGCCCTGTGGCGAAGCGGAGCTGTTGAGCCAGTTCGCCACGCCGATCCCGGTGGTGGTGATCGCCGAGATGCTGGGCGTGCCGACCGAGCTGGGACCGCAGCTGGTGTCGTGGTCCCACGACATGGTGGCGATCTATCAAGCCCGGCGCGACGAGTCGATCGAGCGCCGCGCAGCGGACGCCACGCTGGAGTTCTCCGCCTTCGTGCGCGACCAGCTGCGTGCAAAGCGTCGCGCGCCGGCGGAAGATCTCCTCTCGGCTCTGCTTGCGGCCGGCGAGCAGGGTCAGCATCTGACCGAAGAGGAGTTGGTGTCCACCACCATCCTGCTGCTGAATGCAGGGCACGAGGCAACGGTGCACGCCATCGGCAATGGGGTGCACACGGCGCTGTGCCACGGGATGGACGCATCCGCATGGTTCACGGATCCCGAGCGTGCGCCGGCAGCGGTCGAGGAACTCTTGCGGTTCGACGCGCCCTTGCATCTTTTCACGCGGTACTGCCTGGAGGACGCTGTGGTCGCCGGCGTTGCATTGCGGCGCGGCGAGAGCATCGGGCTGTTGCTTGGCGCGGCGAATCGCGACCCGGAACGCTTCCCCGATCCCGATCGCTTCGATCCTGCCCGCTCGCCCAATCCGCATCTCAGCTTCGGCGCGGGCATCCACTTCTGCGTGGGCGCACCGCTCGCGCGGTTGGAGCTCCGCGTCGCATTACGCGTGCTGTTCGAACGCCTGCCGAGGCTGCGCCTTGCGGGGCCGGTCCGCTATCGCGACGCGTATCACTTCCGCGGACTCGAGGCGCTTCGTGTCACCTGGTGACCTGGGCCGCCTGCCCGCCCCAACCCCACCTGTGCATCCGCGTTGGCGGCCCGTTATGCTGCTCCGGTCCCGGGGATCCGAGCCCGGACCTCCACTTCGTGCCGAGGGTTCACTCATGTTGCTCCAAGTCCAGACTTCGCCGGGGGAGTTCCTCGACAAGCTCACCATCCTCGAGATCAAGTCCGAGCGTATCGATGATCCCGCCAAGTTGGCGAATGTCGGCCGGGAACTGGAGCTGTTGCGCGCGATCTGGCGCGAGTCACCCTTGTCGAGTCGTGATGTGTCGGCGGTGGTCGCGCGGCTCAAGCAGGTGAACGAGACGCTCTGGGAGATCGAGGACCGGATCCGCGACAAGGAGGCGGCGCGGGCATTCGATGGCGAGTTCATCGAACTGGCGCGTTCGGTGTACATCACGAACGATCGTCGTGGTTCGCTCAAACGCGAGTTGAACCTCGCACTGGGCTCCGACCTTATCGAGGAGAAGTCCTACAAGCCGTACTGAGGATTCCGCGGGGCCTGGCCCAATTGTCACGATTGCGTGGTGTTCCCGATGGAGATGGCATCTGCGGGCCCGCTGCGGCATGATTGCCGCGCACCCCCATCCTCTACCTTCACCATGAGGTTCCCGATGCGCCTGCGTTCGATGCTGGTCCTACTGCTGTTGTCGTTGGTGGCGCCGCGAGCCTTCGCCTCGGGCGGGGAGAAACCCTCACGCGACCCCAATGCCTCGAGCAGCATGCCGGCTGTGGGCGCCAATGGCGTGGCGATCACCCCGCGCCAACAAGCCGAGCAGTGGTATGCCGATGCCTACGACGATATCGCCAAGGGCAAGCAGGATGCGCGGGACGGCAAGGCGAAGAACGCCGAGAAGCGTTTCCGTCGCGCCCTGGAGCGCGCGATGCGCGCGACGGAATACGACACCACTTACCACGAAGCATGGAACCTTGCAGGCTTCGCGGCGCGCAAGCTCGGCGACTATCCCAAGTCGCTCGCGGCGTATCGCACCTCGATCCGCCTCAAGGGCGACTATGCTCCTGCGCGCGAGTACTACGGGCAGGCGCTGGTCGAGTCCGGTGACCTGGCCGGAGCGAGCGAACAACTCGCGTGGTTGCAGAAGCTCATCGCCACCGATCTTGCCACCCAGTTGCAGGCCTCGATCGCAGCGAAGCAGGCAGCAGCGCCGGCCGCCGCTCCCGCCGGGGGCGCGCAGCACTGACGCTGCGCTCGGCCTCAACAAGAAAGCCCGCCGGTCATTGGACCGGCGGGCTTTGTCATGCGTGCGGCGCGCTTCAGCGCAGCATCGAAATCCCGCGAGTCTGACTGATGCCGTCCGCGATGAGTTGGATCTGGTAGCGCCCGCTCGGCGCGCCACCACCGCGTTCGCTGCGTCCGTCCCAGCGGAATGCATGCTCCCCGGACGCGAGTGGGCCATTGTGCAGGGTGCGCAGACGGCGGCCCGAAAGATCGAGCACCTCGAGCCGGACGGCGGTGGCGCGTGGCAGGGCGATCGCGAAATCCACCGCTCCCCGAGCAGGATTCGGCGAGGGCACGCGCGAGAAGGATGCTCGGCCCGTGCTCGCGCCACCGGGCACATCGGCGCTCTGACGCACGATGATCGTGCCGCCCATGATGGGTTCGTGGAAGAAGCAGAAGTAGTCGAACTGGGTTGGCACGGTGAGCGTCGTGTCAAAGGTCGGGTGGCCCGAATCGAGCAGGACGCTGAACGCGGACCCCGCATTCGGATCGCCTGAATCGAAGCCATTGGTGACGGTGTGAGTGCCGGCGGCCAGTTGGAAACGCACGGTGGTCCCGGGCGCAACGATGACGGTGTCGCGTTCCGTTCCGACCACATTGTTGTCCGCATCGAAGTGGAACGCTCGGGCGAAGATCGTGACGATGGCGCTCGTTCGGGCTGACGCTGCCGGCCGGGTGGAGGGCCACCGCGCAAGGAGTTCGCCACGCGGGGAGTCCAGGCGGAACCCGCCCGGCTGGCCGTCAACGGGTGTGACGCGTGTGGCCGTAGTGCACTCTCGGGATGCGGGCAGCCCTGCGCTGGCGAGATGGGCCACTCCTCCCAGCATGAGCGCGGACAACAAGAGGGATGAGGGTCGCATGCGTATCTCCTTGGGCTTGCAGGGGGGACGCGCGCGAGATTGGACCACTCGGGCGACCGATTCCAGCGGAATGTGTTGCCACACAGTGGCGCCTGGAGTTCAGTGTGACTGAACGAGGCTGTGTCACGACCCCGAGGGGTGGGTGCGGATCGCTGCTCCAACGCTGTACAAGGCCGGACAAATCACTTGTGACACGCTTAAGGACCTATCAGAATCGCGCGGTATCACTGGGCCATCCCCCCGGCCCTGCCCCCACCTCTTTACGAAAGGTACTCCCATGCGTTTGCGTGACTCCTTCCTTGGTGCGTTCGCAGCCATCACGCTTGCTGCGACTTCTGCCGTCGCAGCAACTGGCTTCTCGGCCAACCTGACCGGTACGGCCGAAAACCCGCCGGTCTCGACTGCGGCCAGCGGCGCCGCCACCTGCGTGCTCAACAACGCGGGGACCCAGCTCCAGATCTCGGTTGCGTTCCAGAACCTGACCACGGCGTACTCGGCTTCCCACATCCACGGCTACGCCGCGGCGGGATCCAACGCTAGCGTCAAGTTCGGTTTCGCCTCCGTCCTCACGAACGCCAATCGCAATGGCACATTCAATGGCGTGTGGAACCTGACGGCGACCGACGCGACGAATCTTTTGGCCGGTCTCATGTATGTGAACATCCACTCGAGCACCTTCCCGGGTGGCGAGCTGCGCGGCCAGTTGATCCAGGATCAGAGCGTCGCTGCGAGGAACACCTCGTGGGGACGGATGAAGGCGCTCTACCGCTAGTCGTTCCGAAACCGCATCGCGTTCTG
>JANLOU010000303.1:0-12658 GCA_031366735.1 Candidatus Eiseniibacteriota bacterium | reverse complement strand
CCTCGAGGAACGCCAGTCCTGCGACGATCGCGGGATCGTCCGCAAAATGCCGGTCTCCATGGAGCTCCTTGAAGTCCGTGAAACAGAGCTCCAGATAGTCGAGCGTATAGGGCCGCCGGGGATGCCGCGCGATCTGCACGCGCTGGTAGCGCGTCAGATTCGAGTAGATCTCCGCTCGCATGGCTTCGGCTTTGCGCACCAACTCATCGATTTCGGTCCCCGCCTCGAGCCCGCGCTCGGCGGCGTGCGCTTTAAGCTCTTGGATTTTCTGCTCGAGTTCCAGCACCGGCTTCTCGAACTCCAACCAGACCGTCACGATGCCCCCTTGCCCCAGCGCACGCGCGCAATGGGAACGCGCGACCGGAGGTCCGTGATGACGCCGTCACCCTGTCCCACCCGAAGCCGGCGCGAACGCATCGCCGTGCGGGAGTGGTCAGGCTTCACAAGATGAAGGTACACCTCGGAGTCCCCGGGATACGAACGCAGCACCTGATCCATGTCCTCGATGCGGGCCTCGGTGAGATCCTCGGCTCGCAGCTCGATGTGCAGCGCAGGTCGGAACTGTTCGCGGCCCCGCTCCCAGGGCCGTACTTCAGAGAGCAACAATTGCGCGCCGCGATCCTCGCGCATCTCGATCCGGCCCGACCCCACGATGATCGCATCCACGACGAGCTGCGCGCGAGCCTGTTCGAAGGCTTCGGGAAAAACGGTGCACTCCACGCGGCCGCTCAGGTCCTCGAGGATGACCCGCGCCATGAGCTTGCCCGCCTTCGTGGTGATCTGCTTGACTTCGCTCACGATGCCGACGACGCGCACCTCTGCGCCATCTCCCAACTCCAACACCTGGCCGATTCCGTGCGTCGCGATGGTCTCGATCTCGGATCGCAGCGCCTCGAGCGGGTGCTCGCCGAAGTAGAAGCCGAGCACTTCCTTCTCCTTGGCACTGCGCTCGCGACCGGTCCACTCGGGCACCTGCGGCAACGGCGGGGCCACGACCGCGAGGGTGCCAGCCGTGTCGTCACTGCCACCAAAGAGTGAGGACTGCCCGCTGGCCTTTTCACGATGCATGGATGAGGCGGTGTCGAGCGCCATCGCGGCGCCCGCGAACATTTGTTCGCGCTTTTCGCCAAGCCCATCGCACGCCCCCGACATGACGAGGGATTCGAGTACGCGCCGATTGATCGAACCAGGCGCCACGCGTGAGGCCAGATCGTAGATATCGCGAAAGCCCGAGCCCGCCCGTCGTGCCGCCAGGACACATTCGACCGCGCCCTGCCCGACATTCCGCACTGCGCCCATGCCGATGCGGATCTTCCCGGCCTCCAGCGTGAACTTCCACTGCGAGGCATTCACATCCGGACCAAGGATCTCGATCTTCATCCGCCGGCACTCTTCGATGAGCGTCACGATGCGCGCGCTGTCGCTCATCTCGGAAGTCATCGCTGCTGCCATGAACTCGGCCGGGTAGTGCGCTTTGAGGTAGGCACACTGGTAGGCCACCAAGGCATAGGCCGCGCTGTGCGATTTGTTGAAGCCGTAGCCCGCGAACTTCTCCATGGTGGTGAAGATCTTCTCTGCCGTCTTCTCGTTGATCCTGGAAGTTGCGGAACAGCCCTCGATGAATTGCGCGCGCTTACGGGCCATCTCCTCGACATCCTTCTTGCCCATGGCACGGCGCAACTCATCGGCTTGGGACATCGAGAATCCGGCCAGCTCGTGCGAGGAGGCCATGACCTGCTCCTGATACACGAACACACCGTAGGTGCCGCGCAAGATCGGCTCGAGCTTGGGGTGGTCGAACTTCGCCACCTGGCGCCCGTGCTTGCAGTCGATGAAGTACGGGATGTTCTCCATCGGACCGGGGCGGTAGAGCGCGTTCATGGCCACGAGATCCTCGAACACGGTGGGCTTGAGCTTCTTCATGTACTCGCGCATGCCCGAGGATTCGAACTGGAAGATGGCAACGGTGTCGCCGTCCTGGAACAGCTTGAACGCCTGCGCTGACCCCTCGGGAAGGCTCTGCAGATCCAACTCCTCGCCGCGCGTCTCCCGTACCAGATTCACGCACTCCTGGAGCACCGAGAGGGTCCGCAGCCCAAGGAAGTCCATCTTGAGCAGGCCCGCCTTCTCGACCGCCTTCATATCCCATTGCGTCGTGATCGACTGATCCTTCTGCCGATACAAGGGGACATAGTCCGTGAGCGGCCCCGGCGTGATCAGCACTCCCGCCGCATGAGTCGAGGCATGCCGCGCCAGTCCCTCCAACACTCGGGCATTGCGCAGCAACTTGGCGTAGACCGGCCCGCGCTCGGGGAGCGACTTCAGATCCGGTGTCATGTCGATCGCCTTCTCGAGCGTCATGCCGAGCGCATCGGGCACGAGCTTGGCGATGCGATCGACTTCGGCCACGGGCAGGCCGAGCGCGCGTCCCACATCGCGCATCACGCCCTTGGCACCCATGGTGCCGAATGTGATGATCTGCGTGACATTGGCCTCGCCATACTTCTGCTTCACATAGTCGATCACTTCGGGACGCCGCAGGTCGTCGAAGTCGATATCGATATCCGGCATCGAGACGCGCTCGGGATTGAGGAAGCGCTCGAAGATGAGATCGTGTTTGAGCGGATCGATCTCGGTGATGCGCAGCGCGAACGCCACGAGCGAACCGGCCACCGAGCCGCGGCCCGGCCCCACCCCGATGCCATTACTCTTGGCGAAGTTGATGAAGTCACGCACGATCAGGAAGTAGGACGCGAACCCCATCTTGCAGATGACATCGAGTTCGTAAGCGAACCGCTCCTTGATCTTCTCGGTCAACTGCCCATGGAAGCGTTCGCGCAACTCCTTCCATGCGAGATCGCGGAAGTACGCGTCGGCGTCGGTCCAACCTTCGGGCAAGGGGAACTCCGGTAGCAACGGCTTGCCGAAGTTCATCCGCAGATTGCAGCGCTCGGCCACCGCGAGCGTGTTGCGGATCGCCTCGGGAGAATCCTGGAACACCGCCTTCATCTCTTCGGGCGAACGGAAATGCAGCTGGTCGACGGCGTGCATGCGCTGCGTCTCGTCGACATTCTTGCCCGTCTGGATGCAGATGAGCACATCCTGCGCCTCGAAGTGACTCTTCTCGAGGTAGTGGCAATCATTCGTGGCCACCATGGGCAGCCCCGTCCGGGCCGCCAGGAGGCGCACCTTCTCGCGGATCTTGTCCTCGATGTCGATGCCATGGTTCTGGATCTCGAGGAAGAAGTTCTCGCGCCCGAACATGTCGGCGTACATGCCCGCCGTGCGCATGGCCTCGTCGTCTTTGTCCTCCAACAGATCGCTGGCAATCTCGCCCTTGGGGCAGGCCGAGAGGGCGAGGATGCCCTTGGAGTACTGCGACAGGATCTCGTGGTCCACGCGCGGCTTATAATAGAAGCCCTCCAGGTACGCGAGCGACGAGAGCCGCATGAGATTGCGGAATCCCTCTTCATCGCGGGCCAGCAGGACCAGATGATGCGCGGTGTCCTTGGGGATCCGGTCCGTGCGCTTCCCCCGCGTGACATACGCTTCCATGCCGATCAGCGGTTTCACCCCGGCCTTGCTGGCCTGCTGATAGAACTCGACGGCGCCGAACATCGAGCCGTGGTCCGTGAGGGCGAGCGCGGGCATCTCGAACTTCGCCGCCTTCTTCACCATCGCCGGGATCGCGCTGGCGCCGTCGAGCAGCGAGAAGTCGCTGTGATTATGGAGGTGGACGAAGTCGGAGTGCTTCATGGCGCGTCCTGCGCAAGTGGAACGAGGAGATGGGACGCCCGCGGGGCGGGTTTCGGAAGGATCAACGCTTGGCCGAATCTAGCACAAAGCTCCCGCGCTTCACCGTCCTCAGGCCAGCTCGGTCCACGACGCTCACCTCATACTGATGCCGACCCGGCGCGGGCAACACGAGGGGTCGCCAACGCAGCTCTCCGTCCTCGGAGTCATACTCGCTCGGCACACGCGCACCATCCACACGGAATGCCGACTCTCGCCCCTCCACTCCACTACCGGCGTCACTGACCACGGCGCGAAGCGTCCAGCGGGGATAAGGGCCCGCGGCATCGCGCCGCGGGGGTGCAACGAGGCGCACGAGCGGCGGGGCGTCGTCGCGAAGCAGAGCGAACTCCCCTAACTGTGGGACCTCTTGAAGAAAACTGCGGCCCACGCTGTCGTAGCGTGCGCGGACGAACTCCCATGGCCTGCCTGCACGATCGCGGCGGTAGATGCCCACCCGATCGCGGCGCATCCCGACCGGCAGCGCCAACACCAGCGGCACGGGCCGCCGGATGGGAAGATCGGCCGGCCACCACTGCAGCGTGGGCGCGACCGCCACCCGGCCGCCGCCAGGCGAAGGGTCGAGCGGCAACATGCGTGTGAGCGAGACGAGCGGCTCGAACACCTGTGCCGAACCGATCCCGACATTCGCGCCGACATCCGCCTGCATCAGCATGTCGGTCCCCGCCGGCCAGATCCGGAACGAGCCGCGCTGCCAGTACGCTTTACCATCCGCGGCAACGCCCTTGAGCCAGAACCCCTCCTCATCGGGAATGCCGCTCATCTCGAGCACGCCCACCCACGCCGTGCCATCCCAGCTCGCTACGGCTGCACCGCGACCCTCACGGCCGCGTTCGATCCGCACCTGGCGCAGTCCCGGCGGAGTGCCCATGACCCGCACGCGCAGCTGCCGTTCGGGGAGCGCTGCGAACTGCCACTGCAGTTCGGAGAGCGCTCGGCCAGCGCCCACGCGCGTCGTATCGGGCCCCAGCTCATTCGCGTTGGGCGCACGCAGCACCACCACGCGCTCCAGCGTGTTGCCCGCAGCATCGCTGGCGCGGAGCGTCACACGACGCGGCGCATCACCCCGCTGCATCTCGAGCGTTCCCGCCGGGAGTGAATCAGGAGTTGGGGTACGCAGGAACCGCGGCCGGTAACCCGCCGGCGCCCACAGGATCCACCCATTCGTGCCGGCGATCCGACCGCGGTCCACGAGCAGGTCGATCTGCGACATGTCGCCATCCCACGAGATGCTATCGAGCCGTGCTTCCACATTCACTTCGCCCGACTGCAGCGCGACGCTCCATACCGGCAGGTCCGTGCGTCCTGCCAGAACATCGAGCGCGTGCACGACGGCCCGCACCCGGCCCTCGACCAGAATGGTGTCGGGAGTGTCGCGCAGCATCCGTGTCACGGGCCACGCGCCACGCTCCACCCACGAGTTGGCATCGATCGGCTCGAGGGTCAGGGAGATCAGGCGCGGCGCTTCGTGGTCCACCACCTCGAAGCCCGCGCGCATCGGGTGCAGCGCGAAATCCACACGCCGCACCTCCAAATGCATGTGCGGCCCGCCGGAGCCGCTGGAACCCGTCCAAGCCAGCAGGTCACCCGCTCGGAAGCGGAAGCGGTCGCGCTCGGGGAACACATCCTGCTCGTACTCCCCGTTCGACCGCTGCACCGAATCGACGAACGCCGCCAGCGCCGGGGCGTAAGCGTCCAGGTGACCGAACACGAGCAGCCGACCGTCCTCGGTATGGAGGTAGATGGATCGGCCATACCCGCCGCCGGAACTGCGGATGCGCTCCACCCAGCCCGCGAGCGGAGCCCGCACCTCGACACCCACATGGCCGCCCGTGGCGAAATCCAGCCCCGCATGAAAGTGATTGCTGCGGATCTCGCCAAAACCCCCGGTGATCACGCACGAGGTCGGCAATGGCGCGAGCGCGAATCGGGAGCCCAGGCTCGGGGGCATCTCCGCCGCCAAGGTCAGCGCGTGACTGGCCGCGAGCATCCCGGCCGCGACACCCGTGGTGAGCCCGAACCGGGCAATCCGGCCTGTCAACCCCACGCAGGAAGCAACGCCCGCACCTCGGAGCCGTTGCAACGCGCAATCCGTCACTCGAGGGATCCGTGGCGACTGGGGCATGCGGCCCCGCTTAACGGTTGCGAATGCGTGGTTCCACCCGCTCACAGGCACTCCCTCCTTCGCTGGCACCGGGGTTGCTCTAGATAGCCGTCAGAATTCAGCCGACGGGCTCCTGGCATGGACGCCCGATACCCCCCTCGGATCTTGTCGACACCCCTTCTGGAGGCCAACCGTGAAGTACACCCGATTCCTGCTGGTCGCGCTCCTACTGAGCGCCACCGCCCTGACGATGACTGGTTGCGGCAGCTCGAATGTGGTCAGCCCGAACAGTCCGACCGCGTCCGCCCCGCCGGCTGCGCCGACCGCTGTCGCCATGATGACGGAACCCTCGACGAGCCGCGACTACCTGAACTGGAATGCTTCCGCGTCTTCGGATGTGGTCAGCTACCAGATCTTCCGCTTCGCGGACGCCTCTTCGACCACCAACGGCGACCTCGTCGGCACCATCGGCTCGGATCAGGTCAGCTACCTTCTGCCGCTGGTTGGCGCGAGTGTCACCGAGTTCTACCGCGTCCGCGCCGTGAACTCCAATGACATCACCAGCTCGTATTCCACGAACTGCTCCGCGGACCGGACCGTTTGGACGGGTGGCGGCGGTCAGATCAACGATCCGAACGGGTACGGCAAGGAAGGTCTCGAGTAACCCGAATCCGGGCCAAGCGTGTGGGCACGGGCTGCAAGGTCCGAGTTCCCCGAACGGTGACGCCGAGTGGGCCTTTGCGCCCCCGGCGTCATCGCGTTATCACCAGCCTCGCCTGTGCGTGTGAACCACCGCTCTCGAGTCGCGCGAAATAAAGCCCGGCAGGCAGCGCCTCGCCTCCCGCGTCGCGACCGTCCCAGACTTGCGTCCCGCCTGCTCCGCTGCCGAGCGCGAAACGACGCACCATCCGGCCCGACAAATCATGGATCGACAGCGACTGCGGGGGGACCGCCGTGGCTGCGACCCCCTGCCAATCGATGTTCACGGGGAATGTCGAAGGGTTGCTGCGCGCGGCCAGCGCAATGCCCACCCGACCACGGATCGCGCCGCCGACCGAGGTGGCCACCTGGACTTGGTTCGAAAGTGCCGAGCGCGTCTGCGCCTGATCGGTGGCGCGCAGGCGGAACCAATACCGTTGGCCCGGGGCGAGTCCGGCGATGCGCTGGAACTCGGCTCCGCCCGAAGCCACGAGTGCGTTGCGCGTCAACTGGATCGGCGCGGCGTCGAAGGTGGTCTCATCGATTGGGCGGGTGTCCCCCACGATCGTGTAGCTGGCAGGAGTGCCCACGCTGCCATCGTCGCCAGTCGCGGTCCACGCGAAGGTCACCGAAGTATCATCCACGGCAGTCGCGCGCAGATCGGCGACCGTGGCCGGCGCGAAACCCGGCGTGCGAACGGTATCGATCGCCGAGACCACGCTGCGATTGCCCAGCTCGTCGGCGACCACGAGCGCGAAGTAGTACGTGTGGCCTTCCTCAAGCGCCGCCACGACGACCGTGTCCGAGCTACCCGATGAGCCGGGCGGCATGGTGGGCACGAGCACCCCGGACTGGAAGAGTGCCGGGCTGAACGAGCGCTGTTGGTAGCGCAACTCGACGCGAGTGGCCTGACCCGAGAGTCCGTCATCCCCGCTCACGGTCCAACGCACGCGCACCGAAGTGGTGGTCAGCGCCTCGGCCACCAAGTTGGTGGCAGCAGCGGGTGCGGTGCGGTCGAGCAAGCGCGCGATGCGCTCGCCCGCAGCGCTCGCCGTGCGCGCGAAATCGCCCCGTGGGGTGGCCCAACGCGACATCGTCTCCGACCATGTGCTCGCGCCCGCGTCATAGCTGTAAGCATTCGAATCCGCGCCCGCACCGGCGGCGATCTCGGTCGCGCCGTCGCCATCCAGATCGGCGAGCGAGGACGATTGGCCGGCGAAGCCCGGCTTGGGAAATCCCCCCACGGCGCGGGCGCTGTCGTCGTACACGATGATTCCCGCAGGGCTGAACAGCGCCACGCCCGGATGGACCGCCGCGCGCAGTGGCCCCGCGATGATCGGGCCCAGGACATTCGCGGAAAGTGATCGCGGCCACCCGGGCAACGGTGCGGCGTCCCCGAGCGAATCGAACACCGCGAGAGCCAAGGGGCTGGCGGTGGACAGCAGCACTTCGTCGATGCCATCGCCATTCAAGTCGACCAGCGCCGGATCCTGCGAGGGATTGCCGGAGATCGCCTTCTGCCAGCGCAACGCGCCGTCCGGACGGTACGCGCTGAGTTGGCCCGGCGAGGCGACCAACACGCAGAGCGGCTCCGTGGCCGAAGCCAATCGCGCCAACACGGGAGCACGGGATGCCGCGGCCACAGGTTGCTGCCACACGAGGCTCGCGTCGCTCTTGAGCACGGTCAGTTGATTCGCACCGTCGATGAACACGATCTCATCGCCTGCCTGCCCATCGAGATCCCCCAGCGCAGGCACCACACTTCCCAGCACCGCGGTGTCGTAGGGGAATCCCGGGCGCACCCTGCCATCGGCCCCGAACGCCCAGACCGATCCGTTGGACTGTGACGCCACGATCTCGGGCTCACCATCGCCATCCAGGTCGCCCACCGCGATGCCGCCCGTGAATCCCGAGTTGACTCATGAAGTTGCAGGCCATCCCGGGAGCGAGACGCCATCCTCGCGAAAGCCCAGCACGGAACCGTTCGCGGCTCCCACGAAGAGTCCGAACCCACGGCCCTTGCCCAGTTCGGCCCCCGCGAGGTTGCCGGCCAGCGCGACCGAGGGCCCCGCCACCCACACCGTGTCGCCGGTGGCGCCATCCAGCGCCAGGAGCCGTTGGTTGGTGGTCACATAGACGATCCGCGTGCGACCGTCATCGAAACGCAGCACCACATTGGGGCCATTGGTGCGCGTGCGCAGGAGCGTGGCATACGAAGTGGGCCGCTCGGTGAGCATGCGGAACAGGTCGAGTCGTCCCGTGCCGTAGCCGGTGATGGTGGGATTGAACGCCGAGATATCCGCCGTGGTCTCGCGCAGGCGCAGCAGCGTGTTGATGGGCGTCAGGAGCGGCTTGCCCGCGGCGCGCCGCTGCGCCTGGAGCAACACCACCGCGCCCGTGACCTGCGGCGCCGCGAACGAAGTGCCATTGAGGAATCCGCGGTAGTCCGGCGTGCGACCACCCAGGCTGTCGCCCGCGAGGCGAGTGAGAAAGGTGCTGACGAGCCCCGTGGCATCCGCGCACAGATCCACCCATGGGCCCTCGACATACGCGAGCGGATCGATCACATCCAACGAATCGGTACCCGACACCGCGATCACATCCTCGCGTTGCGCCAGGTAGGTCGACGGCGAGTTGCCGTTGCCCGAGGCATTCACGATCACCACGCCAGCCTTGGTGGCCGCCGTCACCGCCGCGCCCAATCCACTCAGGTTCGCGCTCGTGATCGAGGCGTTCAGGACCAGCGCACCGAGTCGGGTCGCGTAGCGGATCGCGGCCGCCACATACGACATGTCGATCGAACCATTGGGAGGCGTCGCGCCCTGCTGCAACCATCCGATCCTTAACGGCAGGATCCGGACCTGCGGCGCAACTCCAGCCAATCCGATGCCATTACCCGCGATCGCGCCCACGATGCCGGCGCAGGCCGTGCCGTGCCCCACCCAGTCGTTGGGATCATTGTCCTCGTCCACGCCGTCCTCGCCGCCCGAGGGCAACACGGCCGCGCTCACGAAATCCCAGCCCCCGAAGTCATCGATGTAGCCATTGCCGTCGTCGTCCACGCCCGCGACGCCGCGCTTCTCGGCCCAGTTGATGTACATGTTGCCGCGCTCACCCCGACCACCCAGATCCGGGTGATACGGAATCACACCCGTGTCGATGATGCCCACGATCAGGCTGGTATCGCCGGTGGTGATCTGCCACGCCTCGGGCGCGCGGATGTCGTGACGCACGGGCTGATCGCGGTACAACCACAGGGTCGCGAACGCGAGCGAGTCGTCTGGCAGCGCCGATGTCGGCAGCACGGCGACCGGATCCGCGCTCGCGACTTCTGGCAGCGCGCGGAACGCCTCGAGCGCCGCCTCGAGCGAGGCGCCCGGGGGAAGCTGCACCAGGTGGAACGCCGTGAAGTCGATCGCGTCATCGTTCCGCTCGGGCGCGATCTCGGCGCGGAACTCGGGACGGAAAGTGGCGCCGCCCAGCGCGGCGGCTACACGGTCCACCGCAGCAACTCCCAAACGGGATACCGGCCGCGCCGAAGTCGGGGCCGCCCCGCGAGGGTGCGCGATTCCCGCCGCCGCGGGCGCCAGACGGATTTCGAGCACATCACCGCGATAGAACGCGGTCGGCGGAGCGCCCATCCCGTCCCGCCACACGGGCAGGTCCAGCCCCGCGGCGGGCGCCGCGGCAGCCATCAGGGCGAGCATCAGAATGAGAGCGGGTAGGCGCATGTTGGATGGGTCGCAGCCCGGACGCCACACGCCCGTCAGCGAGGCCACAAGTCTAGCGTGCAGGGATGCCTCACCGCCACCGCTGGTTCTCAGCCGGCCTTGGCCCGCGGCTCGCCGCACAGCCTTGACGCCCGCACCCCCCCGCCGCATCCTCTGAACATCGCCCGTGTGCACGGGGCACGCGGCACCACCTTTACAGACGAGTATGGAGAACATGGCCCAGTCCGATCACGATGTCCTGCGCCAGATGTTGCTCGATCGATCGATGCGTTTTGGTGAGTTCGTGCTCAGCTCCGGCGCCACATCCCGCTATTACATCGATGTGCGCAAGACCAGCCTGCACCCTGAGGGACTCAAGCTGATCACCCGCTTGTTCTGGGAGCAGCTTCAGGAGGATGGCGTCACCGCAATTGGTGGGCTGACCATGGGAGCCGATCCGCTCGTGGCCGGTCTGATGTGGTGGAGCCTGGAGCAGGGCAAACCGCTCGAGGGATTCCTCGTCCGCAAGAACCCCAAGGACCACGGCATGCGCGGCTCGGTCGAGGGCAATCTCGCGGGCCACAAGCGTGTCGCGATCCTCGACGATGTCATCACCAGCGGCGAGAGCGCGTTGATCGCATGCGAGGCGGCCGAATCGTACAAGGCCGAGGTCGTGCGCGTGCTGGCGGTCGTGGACCGCGCTCAAGGCGCCCCACAGATCTTCCACCAACGCGGCTACACCTTCACATCGCTCTACACGATCGGGGATCTGCTACCGGCCGAGAAGTAACCTCCCCGCCGGACGAAAGCCGGGGGCCCCCGCCGCCGATAACACGGCATACCCTCGCGCAGCCTCCGTCCACCCCAGGAACAATACCGATGTTCGAACGACACTTCGGGCTGCGCGAGAACCCCTTCCAGGGGGGACACCAGCTGCGATTCCTGTATCCCAGTCGGGAGCATCAGGAGGCGCGCGCCCACCTGCGCTACGGCATCGAGAATCGTGAACCGTTCCTGCTGATCACGGGTGAAGTCGGCACGGGCAAGACCACCGCGATCTACGACGCGCTGGCCGAGTGGGGCACCGAGGTGTCGGTTGCACTGATCACGAACTCGGCGCTGACGCGGCAGGAACTGCTCGAGGAGATCGGCTTGCGGTTCGGCATGTCGATGCCCTCGGGGGTGAGCAAACCACAGGCGCTCGTCCAACTGGAGCGGCACCTGCTCGCCGTGCGCCAGCGCGGTGCGCATGCGGTCCTCCTGCTCGACGAAGCGCAGAATCTGGCGCCCGAGCTGCTCGAGGAGATCCGCTTGTTGTCGAACCTGGAAGAGCACGGCGACAAGCTGCTGCAGATCTTCCTGGTGGGCCAGCCCGAACTCGAAGCGAAGCTGGCAAAACCCGAGCTGCGCCAATTGCGCCAGCGGATCACCGTGCACTACCGCCTGAATCCCTTGTCGCCCGAGGAGACCGCGGGCTACATCCATCATCGCCTTGCCGTCGCGGGTGGAAACGCGTGGGTCGTGTTCCCTCCCGATGCATGCCGAGAAGTGTTCCGTCTCACGCACGGCATCCCGCGCGAGATCAATACCGTTGCCTCGGCTGCGCTGCTGACCGCGTTCGCCGAGGGCAAGAACAGCGTGTTGCCCGAGCATGTGCTCGCCATTGCCGAAGAGGCGGAGTTCCGCAGCGTGCTCGGGGAAGCGGTCGACACGCCCGAGCTGAAGTTGGACGCGCCGGCGAGCACCGCTTCTACATTGGCGACGACACAGGCCGCGTATTGGAACCCGCCCGCACGCCCGGCTTCGCCCCCCGCCGCCCCCGCCGCTCCGCCCGAGGATCCGACGGCCCGCTCGTGGACCGCGCCCACGGAATCCGAGAGCGCCCCGCGCTCGTGGGGATCGAAGCCCACACCGCAGCGCCAGGAACCCGCTCCACCCAAGGCACCCGCGTGGCAGCCGCCTGCGAACGAATCACGCGAGCCATCGGCGGTGGAGCAGGTGGAGCGCGACGAAATCGACGCGTGGTCCGCTGCCGCGCGCGACTTGCTCGAGGCACGCCGTCGTCAGGACGCGACACCCGTGCCCACCCCGCCGATCGCCGCGTTCTCGGGTCTGCCCCCGCGCCTGCGGGAAAAGCTGGCCGCCGATGTGGACACAGAGCCCTCGCCGAAGAATCTGACGCTCCCCCTGCTGGTCATCGCATCGGTGCTGGCCGTACTCGGGGTGAGCAGCGTGTTGCTCCAACGCTTCGGCATCATCGACCTGCCCGTGCTGCGCGGCGTGGCGGGATCGCCCTCGGTCCAGACTCCGATTGATATGGCGGATTCGTCGA
>JANLOU010000266.1:0-8610 GCA_031366735.1 Candidatus Eiseniibacteriota bacterium | reverse complement strand
CTCGATCGCGAGCGCGAAGTTGCTGGCGATACCGACCGATGTCCCCCCGAACTTCATCACCACGCGCCGCATGGGCTTCTCCTCGCATGAGTGCGAAGCTCAAAGTACGGAGCCGCGCCCGCCGACGCAATGGCACACCACTTCAACCTCCTATTGACGACGCTGCCTGCGCGGTGACACCTTGCATGCGGCTCCGCTGCCGGCATGGATGTCGGCTTCCCTCGGATCCTGTTCAATCCTCGAAAGACGCATGGAGGCGCTTCCCTGAGTTCGCTACTCATCCAGGGTGGGACGCTGGTGTGCATGGATGCCACCGGCACGGTCTCTCGTGGTGATCTGCTGGTCGTGGATGACCGCATCGCCGCGCTGGGCGGCGCCGTACCCGCTGCGCTCGCTGAACTGCCCGATGGCCACGCCATGCGCACGCTTCGCGCCGATGGTGCGTTGGTGCTGCCGGGTTTCGTGCACGGTCACTTGCACCTGTGCCAAACACTGTTCCGGGGTTTGGCCGAACAGAGCGATCTGCTGCGCTGGTTGCGCGAACGCATCTGGCCGCTCGAAGCGGCGCACACCGAAGCCAGCATGGCGGCGTCGGTGCGGCTGGGCGCCTGCGAACTGTTGGCGGGCGGCGTCACTTGCCTCAACGACATGGGCACAGTGCATCACACGCAGGCATTGGGCGAGACCTTGGCCGAATCGGGGCTGCGCGCCACTTTCGGCAAGGCCCTCATGGATGCGGGCGAAGGCGTGCCGCGCGGACTCCGCGAGGACGCGAGCCATGCTCTGAGCGAGGCGCTGGCCGTGGCCAAGCGATACCACAACACCGCGGGCGGTCGGCTGCGTGTGTCGCTGGCGCCGCGCTTCATCCTCTCATGCAGCGAAGGGCTGCTGCGCGATGTGGCGGATGCCTCGCGCGAGCACGACCTGTTGGTGCACACGCACATGAGCGAGGCGCCCACCGAGGGCGCCGAGGTGCAGGCTGCAGTCGGCACCACCGCGACCCGCTACTTCGCTGAACACGCCCTGCTCACGCCGCGCTTCGTGGCGGCGCACGGCGTGTGGTTGGACGACGAGGAGTTGCGCCTGATGCGCACTCACGACGCGGCGCTCGTGCATTGCCCCGGGAGCAACCTCAAGCTTGGCAGCGGGCTCGCCGATGTGCGTGCGTGGCGTCAGCACGGGATCCGCTGTGGGCTGGGTTCGGACGGGGCGGCATGCAACAACCGGCTGGATACCTTTGAGGAGATGGCGCTGGCGGCCGGACTCGCCCGCGTGAAGCACCGCGACGACCCATTGTCGGCGCGCGATGTGGTGGCCATGGCCACCTGCGATGGCGCACGCGCGCTGGGATTGGGCGAGGTGACCGGTTCGTTGGAGGTGGGCAAGCAGGCCGACCTCGCGGTGATCGACATCTCGGCCGCGCACCACGCTCCCTTTGGCGAGCGCGACCCGTATGTCACGCTGGTGCACGCGGCCCGCGCGAACGATGTGACGCTCACCGTGGTCGCGGGACGAGTGCTGTACGAGCGCGGCACTTGGGCCACGCTGGACCCGCAGCGCGTGGTGGCCGATGCGCGCGCCGAGGGCCGCGGCCTGGTGCGTCGCGCCGAGATCGCGGGGCTCGCGTGATCATCGGGCCGTGCGTCGTGGTCACCGGCGGGAGCGAGCCGCTGGTGTACGAACACGCTGCCGTGCGCGTGGTGGGCTCGCACATCGCGAATATCGCCACGCTGAGCGACCTCGCGCAGGCCTATCCCGATGAAACGCTCTGGCCCGCGCGCGGGCGCGTGTTGATGCCCGGGTTCGTCAACACGCATGCGCATCTGGCGCGGCATCTGGCGCGCGGATTGGGGCTGCGCACCCCGGCGGAATGGCGCCGCTACGACCGCTCTCTCTCCGCCGAGGATGTGTTCTGGGGTGTGAAAGCCGCTCTGGTCGAGGGCGTGCGCCATGGGGTCACCACGGTGGTCGACTTCCATCGCTCCGGCGCTTGTCTGGATCTGTCATTGAGCGAGGTGATGAACGCCGCCGAGAAAGTCGGGGTGCGACTTGCCACCTGCTACGGCGCAGCGGAGGGGGACACGCCATTGGAGCGGCGCGCCGCGATCGACGAGAGTGTGGGCTTTGCACGCGAGTTGGCGAAGCAGGCCAAGGGGCGACTGCGCGGCATGCTGGGCGTGCAGGCCACGACGCTGCACGGCATCGAGACCCTGTTGGCCGAGGCCATCGAGAGTGCCGGTGAACGGTTGGCGGTGCATGTCGATCTGGCGCTCGACCTGACTCCGGCGGACCGCTGGACGCATTCGGATCAACTGCCCAGCACCACACTCCCGGCGCTGTGGGCGCATGCGGAGTGTGCCCCGCGGGGCCTGGTGGGTGCGGTGCGCGAGCGGGGCGACTCCATGAGCGCGAGCGGCGTGGGCAGCGTGAGCGCGCTCATGCGCGAGACCGATGTGGCGTGGGGCAGCGATGACGGCGCGAATGCGCCGCCGGTCCCCGACGGCGTGTTCGTGCCGGCCATGGCCGAGGCGCACTACAAGCGTCTGTTCGTGACCGGTGCGCGTTGGGCGGCAGGACACTTCGGCGAGGAGTTGGGCGTGATTGGTCCCGGCGCTCCCGCCGACTTGATCCTGATGGACTACCGCCCCGCCACCGAGTTCTCCACGCGCACCCTTGGCGCCCACCTGTGGCAGGGCCTCATGCGCGCGCCTGTCTCGGGCGTCATGGTGTCGGGCAATGTCGTGATGGACAACGGCATCATGGTGAGCGTGGATGAGCGCGAGGTCGCCACGCACGCGCGCGAGTGCGCGCGTCGTGTCTGGGACCGGCTGGGATGAGTCGGGTGCGCGAAGCAGCCGCCTCCGACATGGACGGCGTGCGCGAGTTGTTCCGCGAGTATCAGTTGTGGCTCGGCGTGGACCTGTGTTTCCAATCATTCGAGGAAGAACTCGCCACGCTGCCGGGAAAATACGCGCCTCCACGCGGCAAGTTGTTGCTCGCTGAGGTCGACGGTCGCCTGGCCGGCGTGATCGGCCTGCGCCCGCTCGCCGAGGATATCTGCGAGATGAAGCGCTTGTATGTGCGCGACTGGGCGAAGGGCCAGGGAATCGGGCGCGCCCTGGTCGACCGATTGGTGGCCGAGGCGCGGGCGCTCGGCTACCGCGCGATGCGGCTGGACACCCTGCAATCCACGATGCCCCAGGCGAATCATCTCTATGATCAACTCGGGTTTCGAGAAATCCCAGCGTACTACGCGAATCCAGTACCCCATGTGCGGTACCTCGAACTGATCCTCTGACTGCGGCCGGCATCGCGGTTCGTTGCCCGCGACGCTGCAGGGGCAGAACAGCACCTTGCGATTGAGGGGTGGCGATGCAACTGCGCATGTGGCAGGTGGACGCGTTCACAAGTGCGGTGTTCGCCGGCAACCCTGCGGCGGTGGTGCCTCTCGACGCCTGGCTGCCCGATGCAACCCTTCGAGCCATTGCTGCCGAGAACAACCTGTCCGAGACCGCGTTTCTCGTGCGCGAGGCCGAAGGCTATCGCTTGCGTTGGTTCACGCCCAAGCTGGAGGTGGCGCTCTGCGGCCACGCGACGCTTGCGACTTCATATGTGCTGTTCCGCCATCTCGAGCCCGCGCTCGAACGAGTGGTGTACCAGTCGAAGAGCGGCCCACTCACGGTGGAACGCGACGGGGACCGCATGGTGCTCGACTTTCCCGAGTACCAGCAGGAGCCCATCGCGCCCCCGGCCACTTTGATCGAGGCGATCGGGATGGCCCCGCTGGAAACCTATCTCGGCATCAAGCTGATGGCGGTGTTGCCCGACGAGGCTGCGGTGCGCGCGGCGCGCCCTGATTTCTCGAAAGTCGTGACGCTGCCTGGCTTCGGACTGATCCTGACCGCGCCGGGCACCGACTGTGATTTCGTCTCGCGATTCTTCGTGCCACAGGGCGGCATTGACGAAGATCCCGTGACCGGCTCGGCACATTGCCAGTTGACGCCCTACTGGGCCGCGCGCATTGGCCGCAATGCGCTGCACGCCCGCCAGGTTTCTGCCCGGGGCGGCGAGTTGTGGGTGGAACATCGCGCTCCGCGAGTACGACTGACGGGGCATGCGGTGCAGTACCTGGAGGGCGTGATCGAGGTGTAGTATCCACCCATGGATCGAATCTCTCGCGTTTCCATGTGGGTTGCTGTCATCGCCTTGCTTGCAATCGCCGCCATTCACTTCGTCGAGGTGCCGGCAGCTCTCGAAGAAGCGAAGTACAAGGGAGTCCTCTTTGTCGCCAACGGCGTCGGGGCCCTGATCGCGGTGGTTGGCATCCTGCGTCGGGTATGGTCCTGGGGCTGGCTCCTCGGGGCGGTCGTGGCTGGCGGCGCACTCGTGGGATATGTCGCGAGTCGAACGGTAGGACTCCCCGGAATCCCTGCAGAGCCCGACGCTTGGCTTGAACCGAACGGTGTCGCCTCGATGCTGGCCGAGGGAATTGTTGTGATCCTCTTCTTCGCGGCCCTTCGGGCCCGTCGCCAGTCAACGCCCACCACACGACCTATTCAGTAGGCCATCCCTTTGGGGTGACTGGTCTGCCTTGAGTCGGATGTCTTGCCACGCTGGAGGCAACGATGGGTATCGCATTACCCTGGCGATGGTTGACATGGGGCGGGTTCATTTCGCCGCAGGCTGCTGAGTGCCTCATGTGGGTCTGGACACCGGTCCTCATCACGGTGGCACTCGTGGTGCTCCCGTCCACTTGGTTGGCCTTACCGACCCACCTGGGTTCTGGCTGTCTGCTGACAGCCCTTTGCGGCGTCCCGTGTCCGGGGTGTGGGGTGACCCGCAGCCTGATCGCTATTGCGCACGGCGACCTCGCACACGGTTGGATGGCGAATCCGGTGGGCCCGGTGGTTGCGGCGGCGCTCCTCGTGCAGGTGGTGCTGGGCGTCTTTGTGCAAATTCGTATTTTCGCGTTCGAGATCCTTCTCATACAGGCATTGTGGACCGACACGGTCGTTGGAGCGTGCCTGGTCGCGGTATGGTGCGCTCGTATACTTCATCTGATTCCAGTGTGTCCGTGAATCCGGAGGTGACATGGCTGTGCTCTCGTGCCCGAAGTGCAATGCGGTTGCGGAACGGGGTGGCTATCCTGTGTGGGTGATCGTTGTCGCCATCTGCCTTTTCCCCGTGGGACTGCTTGCACTGCTGGCGGGCCGCAAGCCAACCAGATGCCCAGCGTGCGCGCACACGTGGCAAGCCTGAGGTCCTGAGAGGTGCGCCATTTCGAACGGCATCGAACGGTGCACATCGGCTGGCTGCGCGCTGCGGTCCTGGGCGCGAATGATGGTCTCATCTCGACGGCCAGTCTCGTGGTGGGCGTCGCCGCGTCCGGGACATCAAGGTCGGCGGTCCTCATCGCAGGCGTTGCCGGGCTTGTCGCGGGGGCCATGTCGATGGCAGCAGGCGAATATGTCTCCGTCAGCTCACAAGCCGACACCGAAGGCGCGGACCTTGCGCGTGAACGCCAGGAGCTTGCTACGGACGACGCAGCCGAGCGGGCCGAGTTGGCGGCGATCTATACGGATCGTGGCCTGACGCCCCTACTTGCGGCGCAAGTCGCGGAGCAACTGATGGCCAAGGACGCGCTTGCGGCACACGCGCGAGACGAGCTCGGGCTCTCGGACGCCACGGCGGCGCGGCCGCTTCAGGCGGCGGTTGCCTCGGCGGTGACGTTCGCCCTTGGCGCCTTGGTTCCCGTGGTGGTTGCGGCCGTGGCACCGCAGGCGCTGCTCGCGCGCTTCGTCACGGCGAGCGCGCTGGTGCTTCTTGCGGTTCTGGGCGCACTGGCCGCGCGCGTCGGTGGCGCCGTGATGTGGCGGGGCGCCCTGCGGGTGATCTTCTGGGGCGCCCTCGCGATGGGGGCTTCCGCGCTGGTGGGACGATTGGTCGGCGCGCGAGTCTGAGGAATCGCCGCGGGGGCTCGTCCCTGCAGAACAGGATTGACGCGCGCGGCGCGGAGGACCAAGTTGCGCATGCAGCTGATCCTGCGCGATCAGCCCACCACGCACGAAGGGAGAGGACATGCCAAAGCTGGACGCTGCGAAGCTCGCGGAGTTGAAGTCTGGTTTCAAGGGAGAGGTGCTACTTCCGGGTGAGGCCGCTTACGAGAGCGCGCGCAAGATCTGGAACGCGATGATCGACAAGCACCCCGGGTTGATCGTTCGGTGCGCGACCACGGCGGATGTGGTGTATGCGGTGAACTTCGCCAGGGACAACAGTCTGCTGCTGGCGGTGCGGGGCGGCGGACACAACATCGCCGGCAATGCCATGTGTGACGAGGGTATGGTGATCGACCTTTCCAAGATGAAGGCGGCGAGCGTCGATGTTGGCGCGCGCAGAGTCACGATCGAGGGCGGCGCCACGCTGGCGGACCTCGACGCCGCGACGCAGGCGCACGGTCTTGCCACGCCCGTTGGCATCAACTCCACCACGGGCGTCGCCGGACTGACGCTGGGCGGCGGCTTCGGTTGGCTCAGTCGCAAGCACGGCATGACCATCGACAATCTGGAATCCGCCGAGGTCGTGCTGGCGTCCGGCGAAGTGGTTCACGCCAGCGCGACCCAACACCCCGACCTCTTCTGGGCGTTGCGAGGGGGCGGGGGCAACTTCGGCGTCGTCACCCGGTTCGAGTTCCGACTCCACCCGGTGGGTCCCGATGTGCTGAGCGGCCTGATCGTGTATCCGATCTCGGAAGCGAAATCGGTGCTGCAGAAGTATCGCGACTTCGTGGCGAAGGCGCCGGACGAGCTGTCGGTCTGGACCGTGATCCGCTTGGCGCCGCCGCTGCCATTCCTGCCCGCAGAGGTCCATGGCAAGGGGATCGTCGCGCTCGCATTGCTTTACGCGGGAGACCCGAAGCAGGGCGAGCCGCTCGTCGAGCCGCTGCGGCGGTTCGGCACTGTTCTGGGTGAACATGTGGGTGTGCAGCCCTACTCGGCATGGCAGCAGGCGTTCGATCCGCTGCTCACTCCGGGCGCGCGCAACTATTGGAAATCGCACAATTTCACCACGCTCGCCGACGGCCTGTTCGACGCGGTCATCGATGCCATCGGCAAACTGCCTTCGCCCCAGTGCGAGATCTTCTTCGGTGCACTGGGTGGCGCCACCACACGGCCCGCTCCGGATTCCGCAGCCTACGCGCACCGCGACGCACAGTTCGTCATGAATGTGCACGGCCGCTGGGACGATGCAGCCGACGACGAGCGCTGCATCCGTTGGTCACGCGACTTCTTCAATGCTTCGGCTCCGTTCGCCAGTGCGGGTGTCTATGTCAACTTCCTCACTGCCGATGAGGGCGATCGCGTGCGCACTGCTTATGGCGCAAGCTACCCTCGCCTCGCGCAGGCGAAGCGCAAGTACGACCCGAACAATCTGTTCTGCGTGAATCAGAATATCCAGCCGGCCTGAAAGCGCTGGAGTGGTCGAGCGAGGGGCTTGCGGACCCGCTGCAACCAAGGAGCCTGTCATGTCCGCCGCACGCACCCTCGCATTGACCTCGCTGGCGATGCTCGCGTTTGCGAGCAACTCGCTGTTGTGTCGATTCGCGCTCAAGCACACCGGGCTGGATGCGGCCAGTTTCACGACCATCCGATTGATCTCCGGCGCCGTGACCCTTGTGTTCTTGACCCGTGTGCGAAGGGGTCCGCGCGTCGGGGGCGGAAGTTGGAGATCGGCGCTGGCGTTGTTCGGCTATGCCGCCGGTTTCTCGCTGGCGTACGCGAGTCTTCCCGCCGCCACGGGGGCGCTGCTGCTCTTCACCGCAGTCCAGACGACCATGATCGGGTATGGCATTGCGTCCGGAGAGCGGCTGCGGGGAGCGCAATGGTTGGGCCTCGCGCTCGCCGTATCAGGGCTGGTCGGATTGTTGTTGCCGGGGCTCTCGGCGCCGCCCGTGCAAGGGTCGCTTCTCATGTTGGGCGCGGGCGCCGCATGGGGGGTCTACTCGTTGCGTGGCAGGGGAAGCGGCGACCCACTGGGCGTGACGGCGGGAAACTTCGTGCGCGCTGTCCCGATCGCGGCGGTGTTGAGCGCCGTGTTGTGGAGGCACAGCTCCATCGATCGCGCGGGGGTGCCCTATGCAATCGCCTCGGGCGCGCTGGCCTCCGGAATCGGATATGCCATCTGGTACACGGCGCTGCCCCAGTTGCGTGCGACGCACGCGGCCACCGTCCAACTGAGCGTTCCAGTGATCGCAGCTCTGGGGGGCATTGTGTTCCTCGGCGAACCGATGACATTGCGGTTGGGGTTGGCAGCAGCAGCGATCCTGGGCGGTGTCGCCTTGGTCATCCTCGACCCTCGTGCGCCGAGGGTTTCCCCCCTCAGTCCCGACGCACCGGCAGCAGATTGAGTGTGCGCTGGAAGCTGATCGCGATGCCCGCGGTGCGGCCCGAGGCGGGGCCGATGGGGATCACATAATCCAAGCGGAGGTACAGGTCGGGGTCGGGGATGCCGGGGCGATACAAGAGGGACACCCCCGCCTCGCTCAGCCACTCATTCGCGTGCGGGAGATCGCGCCTCGTCGCCGGCCCGCCGTCGAACGCGCCGCCGCCCCAG
>JANLOU010000229.1:0-2275 GCA_031366735.1 Candidatus Eiseniibacteriota bacterium | reverse complement strand
AGCGCCGTGTGGGCCAGCGGGCCCCGGGGTGGAAGCCCACCAGGCGCGCCCCATCGGGGACCCCGAGTTCGCGCAGCGAGCCGCGGGCTTCCTCGCGCCACGCCTCAGTGAGTTGCAGGCGTGGGGTCGACGGCCGCTGCGGCGTCGGCCAACCCAATGCCGCGAGCGACGCCAGATGGAATCCCGTGGCGCTCAGCGTGCGTGGCCGCGAATGATGCGTGTAGACGGCCGAGCGCCAACCCTTGTTGGGATAGCCGACGCGTGTGGTGGCGCCCGAGAGTGCGGTCCAGACGGCGGTGCGCGGATTGCAGAAGCAGTCGAACACCAGATCGGGAGCGAAGTCGCGGATCTCGCGCACCAACTGCATCGTCTCGGCCACGCTCGGCTTGCCGGGCACCGCGATCACCCGGTCAAAGCGGGCATCGCCCGCCAGCAATGGGGCCAGACCGCGCTCCAGCACATAGGCCACCTGCGCTTGCGGAGCCGCGGCGCGGGCGGCCTCCACCAACGGCAGCGTCAGGCAGACGTCGCCAAGGAAGCGTGGCCGGACGAACATCATTCGGCGCACGGAGCGCGGGTCGAGAGGCGGTCGGGTCATGGGCTGAGTTAGGATGGGCAGCACCGTACTGCACGCTCGAGTCCAGCCGCCAGCCCACAGGAGCGCGTCGTGAGCCAGAAGAAGCCCGCCATCGAGACTCGCCTGATCCATGGTCCGCACCATGATGCGAGCGGCGCCATGAGTTCGCCGGTCGTGCGCTCGGCCACTTTCTCGTTCGACTCGCTCGCCGCCATGGTGGAGCAACAACAGTTGGGCGCCGCGGGGGCGTTCTATCAGAGAGTCGGCCATCCCACCATCCGGGCCGCCGAGGAGCGACTCGCCGATCTCGAGGGCAGCGAAGGGGCGTTGTTGTTCCCCAGTGGGATGGGTGCGATCTCGTCGGTGTTCCTCTCGATCATGCGCGCCGGCGATCACGCGATCTGCGTGGATCCCTGCTATGGCGGAACGCAGGCGCTGCTCGAGTGGGCCAAGCAGCACCTGGGCTGGGACTACACGCTGGTCGATGCGCGCCAGCCCGAGACATGGGAGACCGCGTTCCGGCCGAACACCCGCTTGCTGCATCTGGAAACGCCGATCAACCCCACGCTCGTGGTGTTCGACATCGCCGAGGCTGCGGCACTCGGACGGCGCAAGGGCGCGAAGGTCACGATCGACAACACCATCGCCTCCCCGCTCGGTCAGCAGCCGCTGGCACTGGGTTGCCACCTGTCGATGTACAGCGCCACCAAATCGATCGCCGGCCACAGCGACCTGCTCGCGGGTGCGGTCATGGGAAGCTGGGAGGACCTGAAGCCCGTGTACGAGGTGCGCAAGGTGTTCGGGCCCACGGCGGATCCCGATACCGCGTTCCTGATCGAGCGCAGCTTGAAGACCATGGTGCTGCGCGTGCGAGCGGCGAACGCGAACGCGCTGACGCTGGCGGAACGGCTCCTGGGCCACGCGGGGGTCGCAGCGGTGTTCTATCCCGGGTTGCCTTCGCATCCGGGGCACGCCATCGCGGCGAAGCAGATGAAGCTGGGCTTCGGGCCGTTGCTGGGCTTCGATGTGAAGGGCGGGGCGGAGGCTGCCCTGCGCGTGGTCGAGGCACTGCGCGTGATCAAGCACGCCGCGAGTCTGGGTGGCATCGAATCGCTGTGCAGCCTCGCGGCCTACACTTCCCACATCATGCTGGGGCCCGAGGGGCGCCGACGGGCAGGTATCCCCGAGGGGCTCATCCGCGTCTCGGCAGGCTGCGAGGATGCGGACGATCTGTGGGCCGACCTGGAGCAGGCGTTGGCGGTCGGAGTGCGCGAGGCGGTCTGAAAACCGGGTCGTCAGCGCCCGGTCAAGGTATTCGCCGCCGTCCAGGCGCGCTTGCCGAGGGGTCTTGCAGGCATGTTAGACTCTGGACCACTTTCCGCCCCGCATGACCCTGACCGGAGGTATAGAACCGTGAAGCGTCTCGCTTCGGTGTTCCTCTCGCTTGCACTCCTCGCGCTGGCCAGCGTGGGTTCCGCCGCCGATAAGCCCAAGGCCAAGGTCGCTGCGGCTGCGCCCGACAGCCTTGCCCTGCTCGAGAAGGCCGTGGCCAAGGACTCCACCAAGTTCGACAACCTGTACAAGTTGGGCGTGATGTACCTGGAGCGCGAGAAGATGCCCGAGGCCGCCAAGGTGTTCGCCAAGGCGAACTCGGTGAAGCCCCGCCAGGTCAAGGTGCTGGTGAATCTCGGCGTCTCG
>JANLOU010000134.1:0-5602 GCA_031366735.1 Candidatus Eiseniibacteriota bacterium | reverse complement strand
CGGCGCTGGCCGTGGCCGCGCTCGCCGCCGTGCTGCTGGCGATGGCCGGGGAATCCCTCGCCGCGTCGTGGTGGCCGGAACTGGGGGGCGGCGTGACCGGTGTGTCGCTGGCATTCCTGGCGCTCGTGGCAGCGCTCGCCGGCCCGGCTCGACCCTGGCTCGCCGCACTCGGCGCCCGCATGGTGCCCATCGCCGACGAGGTCTCCCTCGCGGGCTGGCTCCCCTCGCCTGCGAGCAAACTTGCGGGGGACCCCATGACACTGCTCGGCGAGGCGTGCAGCACGGTGATGCGGGCGCTCAAGCTCGATGGCGTCACCGCGGTACGGTTCGGCCCGGGAACTGCAGCGGTCGTGGCCCACGCTGGCGCGCGCCGCATGCCGACGCTGGGCGCTGCTTTCGCCGACGCCGTCGCACGCCAGAGCGGTCCGCGCGAACTACCCGAACTGGACCTCGCGCACGAGGACCGGGAGGCACTCGAGATGTCGGGCGTCCACTGGACCGTCGTGGTGCCGGGCTCGCCGCCCGCCGGTGCACTGCTGCTGGGTCGGCGCATGGCCGGCGCATGGCTCGACCGGGGCGAGGCGCGCGACCTGCAGCGGCTCGCGGACCATCTGGGAGTTGCGCTCGAGAACCTCGAACTCAAGCGCGAGGTGCGCAGCCGCGATGCGATGCATCGGGAGCTGGCGGAGGCGCATCAAGTGCAGGTGCACCGCCTCCCGCGCCGCACCCCCATCTACCCCACACTGGATTGCGCCGCCGCGGCGCTGAGCACCGAGGCGGTGGGCGGGGACCACTACGATTTCATCGAGGGTGGCGCTCGCGACTTCACGCTCGCGGTGGGCGACGCCGCCGGCCACGGCGTGCCGGCTGCGCTGATCCTGGCCGGCGTCCAGTCGCGTTTCCGCGACGAGGCGCAACGCGCACGCCACCCCGGCGAGCTGCTCGAGGCGTTGAACCGCGACCTGGTGGCCCTCGAGCAGCCCGCAAAGTTCGTGGCGATGCTGTGCGCCCGAGTGGACGCCGCCACGGCATCGCTGTGCTTCGCCAACGCGGGGCAGATCCCGCCCATCGTGCGACGGGACAACGGCTCCTTCGAGCAATACGATGAGAGTGGACTCCTGCTCGGCGTCTCCGCGGGGGCGAGGTATCAGCTCTCCATTGTGGAACTGGGCTCCGGCGATGTCGTCGTGATGTGCACCGACGGCCTGACCGAGGCCAGCCGGGGGGGCCAGATGTTCGGAACCGAGGGGATCCGCCAGGTGCTGGACGAGGTGGCCCATCGCCGCGCAACGGACATCGTCGAGGAACTGGTGGCCGCGGTACGCCGGTGGGCGGACGAGCCTCTGGACGATGTCACCATTGTCGTCCTCAAGCAGCTGACGCGCCCCAGCGGCCGGGGACGCGACTCGCATTTCGCACTCAAGTCCGGCGATTGACCTCCCGATGACATCGATTGAGACGGCAGGACGCCGTCTTCCCCGCCCGCGCAGCCAACCCACGGGCGGCCGATCGGTACGGTTGACCCCGCAACAGGCCGCATGCGGGACCTCGGAGTCGGAGGCACCGTGGATATCGGATTGGTGATGGTGCTCCTGGATCTGCTGTGGTGGATCCGCTGAGCGTGGGGAGTTGAAGTGGACCGGGTACGACAAAGGCCGTCAGGGCGAACAGCCCGACGGCCTTTGTCGTTCCAGATGGGTTCGCAGCTTCAGGACTCCAGGGCGCTCTTGAGTTCCTCGGCCAGACCCACCACGCGGGCGCTTGCTCCCGTCGCAGGGTCCTGCGTGACGCGGCGCATGAAGGCGGCGCCCACGATGACCGCGTCGGCCAGCCCGCGCAGTTTTCGGGCGTCGTCCCCGCTCGAGATGCCGAACCCCACTGCAATGGGCAGCTTCGTGTGCCGCCGCAGCTCGGCGATGCGTTCGGGCAGCGCACCCCCATAGCCGCCCGCCTGCCCGGTGACGCCGGTGCGAGCAAGACAGTAGACGAAGCCTCGACAACGCTGGAGCAGCATGGGGATGCGCGCCGCCGCGGTCGTGGGTGCGATCAATAGGATCGTGTCGAGACCATGGCGCTCGAGCGCCTCCCACAACTCGGGGCTCTCCTCGGGCGGCAGGTCGCTGAGGATGATGCCGTCGACGCCCGCCTGGCGCGCTCCGAGCGCGAAAGCCTCTGCGCCAGTCTGCACCACTGGATTCGCGTAGGTCATGAGGATGACGGGCAACTCGCTCTCCGCCCGGAATCGCTTGACGAGTGCGAACACCTCGGCCACGCCGACGTTAGCGCGCAGCGCCCACTCGGAGGCCCGTTGGATGTCGGGGCCATCCGCGATCGGGTCGCTGAACGGAATGCCGATCTCGACCGCGAGTGCACCCGAACGCGCGAACCCTCGCAGCATGTCGAGCGTGGAGTCCAGATCGGGATAGCCGGCAGTGACGAACGGGATCAGGCCGGTGCTTGCGGAACGCGCTGCGAACGCAGGCCCGAGACGGCTCACCGGCGCGGGATCAGTAGCCTGAGTACGCGCGGTCGAAACCGCCGTAGCCGTAACCGTAGCCGTAGCCGTCCGAGCCGAATCCGCGGTACTGCAACGGCGAGCGCACATTGTTGAACTGCACGCGGAACATGCTGTTGCGAGTGGGCTGGTAGGTGAAGTCGAGCCCCTGCAGGAAGAACGACGAGCCGTTGCCGGACCCCGAGCCGAACGCATTGCCCAAGCTGACGCTCAGCGTGGCTGGCGCCTTGAACTGATACGACAGGCTGGTGGTCTGCAACGCGTGCGTCCCCATCCCGCCGGAGCCACTGCCCACGGTTGTGGTGCTGGAGAAGTGCAGACGCGAGAGATCCAACCCCATCGAGGGGCGCGCGAACAGGCTCACCGGAACGCGTGGCGCGAAGCCAGCCGAGCCGGGATCCGAGAACGGTCCCGCGTGGACGGGCGAACCGGTGACAAGAGCCAACGCGAGCACAACGAGCAACAGACCCGCACGACGCAACATGGTGGCTACCTCCGTGACCCCAAAACTAGGAACCCGCGAGGACTCTGTCAATGACGGACCTGACAGGACCTCGCGGGTTGTGAAGATTTCACTGCGACTGGACTACGCCTGTGGCTCCACCTGGATCCGCAGGATGATCTCGTAGGTCCCGCCGGGCGCCAGTTTGACCGGCACCACCACCTGCGTGGGAGCCGATGCCGCCGAACCGTTGCCCGAAGTCTCGATCCGGACCGCGGGCGCCGCGACCGCCACCGGCTGCTGGGCGGGTGCCGTCTGCACTCCCGCCGCTGCCGGAGCGTACGCAGCGACTGGAACCCCCTGCCCCGCCGTGACCACCGGCTGTGAGATGGGCGCCACCGCCTGGAAGGCGGAGACCGGTGCCGGTGGAGCCTCGTGCGCGACCGCCGCGAGTGCCGGCGCGGGAGCCATCGCAGCAGGCTGCGGCTCCGGCGTACGGTTCACGGCCGCCGGGAAGCTACCCGGCAGTTCGATCTCGCGACCGTAGTCGAGCTTCTCTCCCGCATGCTGCAGCGGAGGTGGAGTGTTCGCGGCTTCGTGCTGGATGTTCTGCACGGGTGCCACCGGAGGAGCGGAGGCCCGCACCGGGTCGCGCATCGCGAGCAAGTCCTCAGCCGCAGGCAGCGTCGTCTCGGACTGCGAGTGACGATTCTGGGTTGCGGTCGGCGCACGGCGCAGGTCTTTGGTGACCTTCTCCATGAGCAGGTGCGAGATTCCGCGGAAGGTCTCGAACACACCCTTGCCCTCGCGTGCCACGGACTCGAAGAACGGCACCTTGCCCGGGTTCAGCTCGGCATTGAGTTCATCGAGGGTGTAGACGTTGGGCAGATCGCGCTTGTTGTACTGCAGGACCCAGGGAATGGAATCCAGATTGACATTGTACTCGGCGAGGTTCGTACGGAGGTTGGCCAACGACTCCTTGTTCTCCTCCATCTTGCCGACTTCCGAGTCGGCCACGAACACCAGCGCGTCAGCGCCCTTGAGCACCAGCTTGCGGGTGGCGTTGTAGAACACCTGCCCGGGGACCGTATAGAGAAGGAAACGAGTCTTGAACCCCATGATCTCACCGAGATCGAGGGGGAGCAGATCGAAGAACAGCGTCCGGTCGGACTGCGTCTTCATGCTCACCATCTTGCCGCGGCTCGTGTCGGGCACGGCCTCGTAGATGGCTTCGAGGTTCGTGGTCTTGCCGCTCAAGCCGGCACCGTAGTACACCAGCTTCGCGTTGATCTCCTTGCCCGAATAGCTCACGACGACCACGATTCATCTCCTCCTGGTAGTGACCCCACCCTGTCGCGAGGCGAATCCCATGGAGCCCCTTGCCGCCCTTTCTCCACAGGACCTCGAGGAAGCACGGCGAACCGTGCTTCGGATGGGGTCGCCACGACGGGTTCCCGGCGGCGCCGGTCGCCACTTCCGTGTCGGCGACGGAATGCGTCGCCCGACCTCAGTCTTGCCGTGTATCGGCGCGCAGCGCTGGCGACTTCAGGAAATTCCCAAGCCACCCCTCTGAGCGCTCCGCGCACCAACGGAATGCGCGGGACACGAGCCGATATCGGCACGTATCCCGCGCACTTGAAGGCAATTCACCCAAACTCTCGGCGCCCCGCTCGCGGCCCGCCGATCGGCCTCAGCCCTCGATCGGCTCCAGGACCGTCTCGCGGCGGATCCAGATCCCTTCGCGCTCGTGGACCTGCGTCTGGATGCGACCCTCGGCGCTCGTGTAGTGCGACAGGAAGATCTGCTTCAGCTGGGCGGCTTCCTCGCTGGCGAAGTAGCGGCGTGCCCGCGTGAACATCTCGTCACGATCGGAATACACGAATGCCGTGACCTCGGTGACTCGCTCGAACTGGCTCTGGGTGTAGGCCGCGTCCGGTGAGTCCTCCATGTCGAGCCAGAGCGAGGCTTTGGGTTCGATCACCTCGAACTCGTGCTTGGTGGCCATCAGGTGCTCCCACAGCCCGTAGATCTCGAGCGGCACATATCGCACCTGGGTGCGGTTACTACCCTTGCGACGCAGCTCACAGCGGATGAGCTTCTGGCTGGACATCACATCCCTCCTTGCGGGCCAGCGGCAGACACCCGAGCATCCTGCGCGGGCGGCCAGCCACACGGTGGTTCTCTGCCGCATATCGTAACACTTGGGTTGTGCCCCGATAATCGCAGACGGCATGCGGCGTGCAGCGACATGTCGGCATGCCCAACGCGAGCGCCCCCCAGGTGCCCCCGTTCTGTCCCAATCCAGAGTGCCCATTCCACACCGGGCCAACGGCTTGCTGGTTCGTCAAAGCCGGCTTCCATGAACGCCAGCAGGAGCCGCGCCGCGTCCAGCGTTACCGCTGTCGATACTGTCGGCGACACTTCAGCGACCAGACCTTCCTGCCCACCTACTGGCTCAAACGCACCAACCTGCTCGCTGCCGTCTTCCATGGCCTGCTGGCTTGCTCGGGCTTCCGCCAGCTGGCCCGCAGCCATGATGTCTCCCCGAACACGATCGCCACGCACGCGGCCCGGCTCGGGCGCCACTGCCTGCTCTTCCACGAGCAGTCGCGTCCCAGGGGCCCGGCCACCGAGGCGCTCGTCCT
>JANLOU010000122.1:0-4973 GCA_031366735.1 Candidatus Eiseniibacteriota bacterium | reverse complement strand
GGGACGAGGAACGCCGCAACTACCGCGGCGGCCAGAACCGACCGGTCTGGATCGTGGACCTCAAGTCCTTCGAGGTCGCGACGCCCCCGTGGACCGACTCCAAGGACATGGACCCCGTCTGGCTCGGCGAAGCGGTCTGTTTCCTCTCGGACCGCGACGGCGTCTCGAATGTGTGGTCCTACGAGCCCCGGACCAGGACGCTCGCGCAACTCACCCGGTTCACCGACTACGATGTGAAGACACTGGAGTCGGGCGCCGGCGTGCTGGTGTTCGAGCAGGGCGGGCGTGTCCACGAACTGGACCCGGTCAGTCGGCGCGAGCATGCCGTGGACATCACGGTCGCGGCGGATTTTCCGTGGATGATGCCGCATTGGGTGGACGCGAGCGGTTGGATCGCGAACATGGCGCTCTCGCCCACCGGCAAGCGCGCGCTGATCGAGGCGCGTGGCGAGATCTTCACGATCCCCGGCGAAAAAGGCGAGACACGGAACCTCACGCGCTCGAGCCGCTCGGCCGAGCGCGAGCCCGCGTGGTCGCCCGATGGTAAGTGGGTCTCGTACTTCAGCGATCGCTCCGGCGAATACCAGTTGGTGATCGAGGACCCGAGCGGCATCCAGACGCCGCGCGAGATCGCGCTCCCCAATCCGAATCACTACTACACGCCGGCGTGGTCCCCGGATTCCAAGAAGCTGCTGTACCACGACACCGACCTCAAGGTCTGGGTCCTCGATGTGGCGAGCGGCAGGACCAAGGTGGTGGGCGAGGATCCCTGGATGGTCCCCGTGCGCACGCTCGCGCCCACATGGAGCCCCGACTCGCGCTGGGTGGCGTACGCGAGCCACCTGAACTCTCAGTTCCGCGCCATCTTCGTGACCCAGGTGGAGACAGGCGAGAAGCACCAGGTCACCGATGGGCTTGCCGACGCCATCGATCCGGTGTGGGACGCGAACGGCAAGCACCTGTGGTTCCTGGCGTCCACCGATCTGGGGCTGGGCTCGCAGTGGCTGGACATGACGAGATTCGACCACAATGAAACCTTCGGCCTGTACGCCGCAGTCCTCAAGCAGGACGCCCCGAGCCCGTGGTTACCCGAGAGCGATGAGGACACGGGAATCCCAGCCGGCGGTGAACGGATTGGAGATGCGACGGACAAGCCGGGCGACAAGCCTGCGAAATCAATGGCGGTCACCGTCACCATCGCCTTCGACGGATTGCAGGGCCGCATCGTGTCGGTGCCCGGCGTGCCGGCGCGCCAATACGCCGAGCTCAGAGCGGGCACTGCGGGCACCGTCTTCTATCTGGAGGACGCCGGCGGCGCGCAGCCCGGCGCGGGCGCATCGCTCATGCGCTACAAGGTGAGCGATCGCAAGGCCACGCTGTTCGCGAGCGATGTCGAGGAGTATGTCGTCAGCGCCGATGGCAAGAAGTTGTTGTACCGCAGTGCGAGCAGCGGCGCAGGCGCGCCGGGGGCGACACGCAGTGCTCCGAGCCTGTATTTGGTGGACGCCGACAAGACCGCACCCACCGCAGGCATGGGCAAGCTCGGCTTATCGCTCAAGATGCTGCTCGAACCGCGTGAGGAGTTCGCCCAGATCTTCAACGAGGGCTGGCGCAATCAGCGCGACTACCTCTATGTGAAGAACTCGCACGGCAGCGACTGGCCGAAGATGAAAGAGATGTACGGCCGCTTCCTGCCGTCCGTGAACCACCGCGCCGATCTCAACTACCTGATCGACAACATGGGCGCCGAGATCGCGATCGGCCACTCCTATGTGCGCGGCGGCGACATGCCCGATGTGCCCGCGGTGGAATGCGGGTTATTGGGCGCGGACTACACGATCGAGTCGGGCCGTTACCGGATCGCCCACATCTACGACAACGAGAGCTGGAATCCCGAGCTCAAGGCACCGCTTGCCGCAGTCGGGGTGAAAGTCTCCGTGGGCGACTATGTATTGGCAGTGAACGGCGTGGAGCTGCGCGCCCCGGATAATATCCATCGGCTGTTGGATGGCACCGCCAATCGCCAGACCGTGCTGACGATCAACAGCCGCCCCGTGCTGCAGGGCTCGCGTCAGGTGACCGTCGTGCCCGTGGGAAACGAGCAGACACTCCGCACGCGTGCGTGGGTCGAATCGAATCGCCGTCTGGTGGACAAGCTCTCGGGCGGCAGACTCGCGTATGTGTTCGTGCCCAACACCGGGGCAGTCGGCTATAGCAGCTTCAATCGCTACTACTTCTCCCAACAGGACCGCGCCGGCGTGGTGATCGACGAACGCTTCAATGGGGGTGGCTCGGCGGCGGACTACATGATCGAGGTGATGCAGCGCTCCTTCGACGGCTACTTCAATAATGTCGCGGGCGACCGTGTGCCGTTCACCTGCCCCACCGCTGGTATCTGGGGACCCAAGGTGATGATCGTGAATGAAATGGCCGGCTCGGGCGGCGACCTGCTGCCGTACATGTTCCACAATCGCAGGATCGGCACGCTGGTGGGTAAGCGTACCTGGGGCGGCCTCGTGCACACCGCCGACACTCCGACTTTCGTCGACGGCGGCTCCATGATCGCCCCGCGCGGAGGGTTCTTCACCACAGCGGACCGATGGGCCGTGGAGAACGAGGGCGTCGCACCGGACATCGATGTGGAGAACTGGCCTAAGGATGTGATCGCCGGCCATGATCCCCAGTTGGAGCGTGCAGTCGCCGAGGCGCTGAAGCAGTTGGAGGCGAAGCCGGTGAAGCGTTCGCGCGTGGAGCCCCCACCCCCCACGACCGGAAAGCGCAAGTAGCCCGAGCGCGCGCCATCAAGGCAACGAACGCATTGCGGGGCCGGCTCCAGCTGGCCCCGCAATGCGTTTGACCCCTCCCCTGCGCGCCCACTAGTTTCCGCACTGCCGCTCGCCCCCGCGACCCGCCCCCGCGAGGAGCACCGCATGCTCGCGCGTGTTCGCACTGCAGCACTCTGGGGCCTCGATGCCTTTGCCATCGACTGCGAGATCGATGTTGGCCCGGGTCTACCCGGGTTCGTGATGGTGGGCTTGCCCGACACTTCGGCCCGCGAGGCGCGCGAACGCGTGTGGCCTGCGCTCCGCAATGCCGGGCTTGCGCCGCCCGATCGCCGCGTCACCGTCAATCTCGCGCCCGCCGATCGCCGCAAGGAGGGCGCCGCCGCGGACCTCGCGCTCGCACTCGGACTGCTCGCGGCCACGGGGCAGGCACCGGCAGAAATGCTCGAGCACACCGCCGCGCTTGGCGAACTTGCGCTGGATGGCCGCCTGCGAGGCACGCGAGGCACACTGTCGTTGGCCGAAGCCGTATGGCGCGCGGGCGCGCGGACGCTGTTGTGCGCTGCCGACTCGGCGCCCGAGGCCGCGTTGGTCGAGGGCCTCACCGTGCTCGCCGCGCGCCATCTGACCGAAGTGGTCGCGTATCTGCGCGGCGAAGGCCCGCTCGATCGCGCCAATCCCGCGCCCACCGACGCACTCGAGGCGCATGGGGATGATCTGGCGGATGTGCGAGGACAAGCGTTGGCGAGACGCGCGCTCGAAATCGCCGCGGCCGGTGGGCACCACATCTTGTTCGTGGGCCCGCCCGGCGTGGGCAAGTCGATGCTCGCCAAACGCCTGCCGGGAATCCTGCCTCCACTCGAACCCGAGGAAGCGATCACGGTCACACGGCTGCACAGTGGTGCAGGGCTACGACCACCTGGGCGCGGCCTCATGCACGCGCGCCCTTTCCGCGCTCCCCATCATTCTCTCTCTCGGGCGGGCCTGATCGGCGGCGGCTCTCCCCCTCGGCCGGGCGAACTCTCATTGGCACATCACGGCGTGCTGTTCCTGGACGAACTCGCCGAGTATCCGCGCCACTTGCTTGACGCGCTACGCGAACCACTCGAGACGGGATCAGTCCACCTCTCGCGCGCCACGGGATTTGTGCGGTTCCCCGCTCGCCCGTTGATCGCGGCTGCCATGAATCCTTGTCCTTGTGGGTATCTGGGACATCCCCGACGTGGGTGTGCATGTCCACCCGCAGCGCTCGCTCGCCATGCCGCCCGCGTGAGCGGGCCCGTGCTCGATCGACTCGACCTGCAGGTCGAGGTGACCTCGCTCACAGCGCGCGAACTCGCCGGTGCCGACACCGGCGAGACGAGCGCGACGGTCGCCGCGCGCGTGGCGGAAGCACGCGAGCGTCAGCGTCGGCGCGGTGCGCTTAACTCGGAGCTGCCACCCAAGCGCGTACGTGCGCTGTGCGTGCTCGACGCCGCCGGCGAATCGCTTGCAGCCGAGGCCGTGGACCGCGCGGGCTTCAGCGCGCGTGGCGTGGACCGGGCGCTGCGCGTGGCGCGGACGATCGGAGATCTTGCAGGTGATGAGCGTGTGACCGCGATGTGCCTGGCGGAGGCACTTCAGTACCGGGCGTATGAATCGCGGAAGTTCGCGATGCCGACATGAACCGAGAATCACACTTTCAGCAATTCTTATTGCGCCGCCTTCAGGGTATCGCGGTCACATCCGGCCCAATGGGGTCAGGTGACCACGGAGACGGGTCAAGCTCAGTCTCCGGTCCAGTGGTCAAAGGCATTCTGCGCAAAAAGAAGAACAAGCAATCGCCGATGGGGACGCAGAAGTGTGAGCATCAGTGTCACGCGGATTTACATGGCCGTCTATAGCTGCCCACGGCGAACATGCGGTCCGTCTTGGGGAAGGGCGGCCCCCTGTGCATATCATCGCGGCCGACGCTCGAATTACCGGTACAACGCCTTGATCGTGCCCCATGTGGCGTTGCGGATGGCGTCAGGAAAACTGAGTGATCGTTGCCAGTCGACCAAATCGCTCCCGAAGTTCGCGGGCTGGCCGAGGACAACGCTGTACTCGACGCCTCTCGGCTGGACCAACATGATCCGCACCAGTTCCAGTCGGACCGCGGTGTTGCAGCCCGAACAGGAGTCGGCGCCCGCGGTCCTGATGTTCTGGATG
>JANLOU010000212.1:0-3219 GCA_031366735.1 Candidatus Eiseniibacteriota bacterium | reverse complement strand
CTGCTGCACGCGCGCCCGGCCGGCCGCGCCCCATGCGGCTGCGGCGGGATCCGCAAGCGCGCGCTTGACCATGGCGCCCTGCCCGAGTTGGTGGAGCACGAAGTCACCGGGCTGCTCGCCACGGCGGGCGAGGCTGCGGAGCATGCCGCCATGGTCAAGCGCGCGCTTGCGGATCCCGCCGCAGCCGCATGGGGCGCGGCCGGCCGGGCGCGCGTGCAGCAGCTGGCCGATCCCACCGAGCATGTGCGGCAGTTGGTCGGGATCTACGAGGATCTGCAGCGCCGCTGAGAGGCTTCGTGTAGCGCACCCATCTGACCCCTGGAGCGACCGCATGCGCGTGAGTGCGATGAACTGGATGCAGGTGGAGCAGTGGCTCCAACACGACGACCGCTGCGTATTGCCATTGGGCTGTACCGAGCAGCACGCCTACCTGAGCCTGTCCACCGACAGCATCCTGGCCGAGCGGGTTGCGCTCGAGGCTGCCGAGCCGCTCGGGGTGCCGGTGTTCCCGGTGGTGCCCTACGGCATCACGCCAAGCTTCACCGCGTACCCGGGGACCATGACCTTGCGCGTCGAGACGCTGATCGCGGTGGTGCGGGATCTGCTCGACGGATTCGCCTCGCAGGGTTTTCGGCGCGTGCTCATCGTCAATGGGCATGGCGGCAACGCTCCCGCGCGCGCCTATGCCAACGAGTGGATGGCCGCCAACCCGGGCGTGCAGGTCAAGTTCCACGACTGGTGGAATGCCCCGCAGATCTGGAAGGCGGTGAAGGACCTGGATCCCCTGGCCTCGCATGCTTCGTGGATGGAGAACTTCCCGTGGACGCGCCTCGAGGGTGTTGCCATGCCCGATCTGGCCAAGCCGGAACAGCCCTATCTATCGTGGACACACTTGGGACCCAAGGCCATTCGCGAGAAGTTGGGTGACGGCAACTTCGCGGGCCGGTACTTTCGCCCCGATGACGAGATGTTCGCACTCTGGCGCGTTGCGGTCACCGAGACGCGTACACTGCTCACCGATGGCTGGGGCGCCTGAGCCTCGGCCGCAAGCCCTCCGGGGCCAACCGCAACAGAAAGGGACTCCCATGCGGAAACTAGTGTGCACGATGTTCATGGCGGCCTTGATCGCAGGCCCGGTGGCGGCAACTGCGGCGGACCTGGCGCCGGGCGTTCGTGGCGAGATCCAGTCATCCATGAACGAAGCGGGCGACAAGATCATGGAGTTGGCTGGAGCGACGCCGCAGGCCAAGTACGCATGGCGCCCAGCCAAGGATGTAAGGTCGACCTCGGAGGTCTTCCTCCATGTCGTGCAGGCCAACTACATCATTCCGATGTTCCTGGGATTCAAGCCGCCGCTCTCCATGGAGGAGTTGCGCACGATCGACAAGTCCACCACGGACAAGGGAAAAATCGCGCAGCTGCTGAAGGATTCATACGCGTTTGCGAATCAGTCGATCCTGGGGATGAGCGAAGCCGATCTGGACGCCGAGGCGGACTTCTTCGGCAAGAAGATGAGCAAGCGGGCGGGCTTGCTGGTGCTGGCCTCGCACTCACACGAACATCTGGGTCAGGCGATCGCTTATGGCCGCATGAATGGCGTGACCCCACCGTGGACCGCGCGCGAAAAGGCCGAGGCGGCCAAGAAGGCGATGGAGAAGAAGGTGGTCGGCGCCGGGCACTGACGCCGCCGAGCGATCAGCGCTGGGCGCCGAACTCCCAGGCCTCGAGCCCGGATTCCAGTTGGACGCCCAGCGCGCTGACGCACCGATTGATGAAGTTGTAATACGCCGCGATCGCGGTGGCCCGAACGATTCCCCGGTCGTCAAAGCCGTACTCGCGCAGGCGTTCCACATCCTCGGCCTTGCGTTCCGAGGGCTCGCAGGTGAGCGCAACGGCCGCATCGAGCAGCACGCGGTCGCGCGCGGTCAGATTCGCCTCGCGGTAATCGTGCGCGATGGCGTGCGCGAGATCGTCGCCCACCAGCGTCGCCAACCGCGGCCCGATATGCGACACGCAGTACCCGCACCCGTTCGTGGCCGACACGACGAGCGCGATCATCTGCGCCTGGGCGGGCGACAACGGTGCGGGATCGGTCAGCAACCGCGCGCAGTGGTCGAACGCGCCCGCCAACACCTCGGGATCGGCAGCCAGCGTCTGCCAGACATGCGCCACCTCGTGCCGTGAGGATCGGGCGCGGATGCTTTCGTACACCGGTATCACTCGGGGATCCGCCTCATTGGGCGCGATCGGTGCGGTCCAGCTCATGGCGTTCCTCCTGATGCGGTGAACGCACATGCTAGAGGACTTTCGGTGATTCAGCATCACCTCGCGGGGCTCGCCATGGGAGCAGTTCGACGGAATCGGTCCCTCGCGAGCCCCGAGAGCGCGAACCGCACCCGATCCTCGAGCGATGCGTCAGACATCCCGTCGCACATCGCGGCGCCGCGCTTCGCCTCGTCCACGCGTAAACCCAGCTGGCGCAGCCATGGGATCACTTCTTCGCGGCGCGCGCGCTGGTCATCCTGCGCCGGGGCAGGTTCGATATGCGTTCCGGTCGTGTCCCCGGTGGTTCTGCGCGCCGCCGTCCTGCCCCGCGCCTCCTGGCGCTTGCGCTCCATGAACCCCGCGCTGAACTCGCGCTCCGCCGTGTACTGGTTGTGCGCGCGGCAGCGTAGCCGCAGGTTCTCGGTCGTCGTCGCGCCGCCGCTTGCCATGCCCTTCGTATGGTCGAACTCCAACCGCGTGCACGCTGGGCAGCGCTGGCCCGCCGCACTCACGAAGGTGCACCGGCCACCATCGCGTCGCCACACCGTGCGCCGAATCTCTGCCGGCACATAGCGGCCCTTCGCGGCGCTGCGCTGCGACCGTGGCCTTGCGCTGGCCGCGAACACCCGCTTCTCGAGTTGCTCGACCAGCGTCGCCAAGCCGCGCTTGACCACCTCAGCGATGTCCCCCAACGGCACCGCGTGCCCGAGCAGTGCCTGCGCGTAGCGCAGCAGGTCGTGCGCCGACTGATCGAGCGTGAAGCGCACATCGAACCGCCCGGGCGAAAGTGGAGCAATTGCTGTGCGCAGCCGCGACGCCGATTCCACATGCCCCGGCGCAGGTTCGGCAGCGAACGCGGCGACAGGCGCCGGCGTCATCAGGTCCGGCGCGCCGGTCACCGCGACGGCCTGCACCGTCGTCGGCACATCGGGACGCGGGAAGCGTGCCGCGAGC
>JANLOU010000096.1:0-1703 GCA_031366735.1 Candidatus Eiseniibacteriota bacterium | reverse complement strand
CACCGGCACTTGCTTACCCAGGTCGAAGACGGTGTAACCATTGTTGCTGAGGATGGTCTTGACCAGGTTCTTGCCGATGTCGTGGACATCGCCGAACACGGTGTCCAACACGACGCGGCCCTTGCTGACATCCGCGGACTTCTCGAGGTAGTTCTCCAGTTGCGCGACGGCCTTCTTCATCACCTCGGCGCTCTGCAGCACGAACGGCAGGATCAACTCGCCCGAGCCGAACTTGTCGCCGACTTCCTTCATGGCCGGCAGCAATACGCTGTTGAGCACCGCCACGGCGGGCTGGCGCTTGACCGCCTCATCCACCAACGCTTCGATGCCCGCGGGCTTGCGGTGCAGGATCTGGAAATGCAGCTTGTGCTCCACATCCATCGCAGCCTCGGCCGCGTCATCCTCCTTGGTGCGCGCATCGGGCGTGCGCCCTTCGAAGTGCTGGATGTAGTGCGACAACGACTGCGGGTCCTTGTTGAACACGAGCGCCTCGGCCAGACGGCGGTCCTCGGCCGACATGTCGGCGATGGGCAGGATGTCGGCCGGATTCACGATGGCCATGTCGAGGCCTGCCTGCGTGCAGTGGTACAGGAACACCGAGTTCAAGATGGCGCGCGCCTCTTTGCCCAGACCGAACGAGACATTCGACACCCCGAGCGAGGTGAGCACGCCGGGCAGTTCCTGCTTGATCCGCTTGATGCCTTCGATGGTCTCGATGCCCGATTCGAAGAACTCGGCATCGCCCGTGGCGAGCGTGAAAGTGAGGGCATCGAAAATCAGCCGCTCGGGCGGCAGGCCATATTCCTGCGTGCAGATATCGTGGATGCGGCGGGCCACCTCGAGCTTGCGCTCGGCGGTCTTCGCCATCCCGACCTCGTCGATGGTGAGCGCGATCACCGAAGCCCCGTAGCGCATGACCAGCGGCATGACCGCGTCCACACGCTCGCGGCCGTTCTCGAGGTTGATCGAGTTGACCATGGCCGAGCCGGGGCAAGCCTGCAGCGCCGCCTCGATGACATTGGCCTCGGTCGAATCAATGCACAGCGGCGCCTCGACACTGAGCGAGAGCTTCTTGACCAGCGCCGCCATCATCTGCTTCTCGTCGGTGCGCTCAGTGAGCGCCAGGCACAGGTCCAGAATGTGCGCTCCGCCCTCGACTTGCTCGCGTGCCACCGGGATCATGTCCTCGAGCTTGCCCTCGAGTGCGATGCGCTTGATCTTGCGCGAGCCCTGCGTGTTGAGCCGCTCACCGATCAAGAGCGGGCGCGGGACTTGCTGCAATGCCACCGCCGTCATGGCGCTGGAAGCGAACCACTGGCTGCGCCCGGGGCGCACCTTGGGCTTGACCCGCCCGATATTGCGCACCAGCGCCGCGATGTGCTCGGGCGTGGTGCCGCAACACCCACCCACAATGCTCACGCCAAAATCCTGCACGAACTCGCGCAGCGTATCGGCCATGGGTTCGGGCTTCATCGGGTAGACCGTGCGCCCACCGTCGTTGATGGGGAGCCCCGCGTTGGGAATGCAATGGATGGGCGTCGAGGCGTTCTCGCACAGGTACCGGATGGCATCGCGCATCAGGTCGGGACCGGTCGAACAGTTGAGCCCGATCACATCCACATGCATAGCCTCGAGCGTGGCGAGCGCGCCGCGGAAGTCGGTGCCGAGCAGCATGCGCCCGGTGGGATCCAGCGTGATCGAGG
>JANLOU010000086.1:0-1933 GCA_031366735.1 Candidatus Eiseniibacteriota bacterium | reverse complement strand
TTGTGCGCGAAGTCCACGATCGCCGTGCACTCGCCAAAGCGCCAGATATTGGCTCGTCCGGGATTGGATTCGGGTGTCGGCGCGAACGCGCGCAACCCTTGGCGCATCGCCTCGAGCGGTAGTTCCAGCGCCGATGCCGCGCCGATCGCGGCCAACGCGTTGCGCAGGTTGTAGCGTGCCGCCCCACCAAAGGCGATGGGCACCTCGCGCACCTCGATCACGCGCAACACTTCGCCCGCATGGGCGAGCCATAACGCCTCATCCGCGAGCCAGGCAGCGTCCCCTCCGGCCGCACGGTGCGCCAACACGCCGGCGTGCGAAGCGTCGAGCGTGGTCCACAACACGGGAACCGGTAGGCGGGAGCCGCGCTCGAGTAACCGTGCATCATCGGCATCGAGCACGACGCGTCCCGTCTGCCCCACCGCTTGCGCCACGACCAGTTTCGCCTCCGCCAACGCGTCGGCATCGAAGATGCCGTACTCGCCCAGGTGGTCCTCGGCGATATTCGTGACGACCGCCACTTGCACATTCGGCACGGGGAGCCCGCGGCGCAGGATGCCACCGCGCGCGACTTCAAGGATGCCCAATTGAACACGCCGGTCCCGCAGGACCGTGCGGGCGCCGCTCGGGCCGCTGTAGTCCCCTTCGGCAACAACGTCGTCGCCTACTTGCACGCGGTCGGTGCTGGTGACTCCCGCGACCAGACCCGCCGCGCGCGCAATGGCCGCGAGCAGCCGCACCGTCGTGGTCTTGCCATTCGTACCCGTCACGAGCGCGACCGGCACATCGTGCAGGCCGCGCCACCGGATGCGCGCGAGGTTCGCCGGAAGGCGCCGCACCCGCCATGTGCGCGAACCGGTTCCAAGCCCCAACGAGACATGCTGGTCATCGGTCAGGAACATCAGGCCATGTCGGGCGCCTTCCTCGCGCAGTCGCAGCAATGCGGGATTGGCTTCCTCGGCAAGCAGCGCGCGCAGGCGCGCCATCTCGGGTTCGAACTCGGGCGGTGGCGGCGCGGCCGGATCCAGCGCGTGGCACGCAGCCGTGAACGCCCACTCGTTCACCTCGGTCGCGGCGTACAGCGTGTCGATGGGAGCCGCGAAGGCGAGCGTCACGCCCCCCGGCCATGCGCGCCAGGCACGAGCCACCGCCCCCCAGCCGACCGCGGCGAAAGCGCGATCCAGGGCATCGCCCCATGCTGCAACCAATCGCGCCGCCGCATGGGACCCCAACCGTGCATCGATCACGGCGCCAGCCGAATCGAGCAACAGGTTGGGCCCGGTGAGTCGGCGCGATTCCTCCAGCATGATCCCGGACTCGGGACCGACCGGGGTTGCTGGGTTCAATCCGCGACCTCGGGCTCGCGCGACGCCAAGCGCACGCCCCGCTCATCACGGATCAGCGCCGGACCGTCCTCGAGCGACACCACGGAGCGGGGCAACTCCACCGGACTGCGTGCGCTCGAGTGGCCATCGCCCGCCGAGCGGGAGCCCTGGGAATCGAACTCCTCGACCTGCTTCCAAGTGCGCTGCAGGTCATCCGCGAACAGCAGCAGCAGATCGCCCGGCCGGGCCTGATGCAGCGCGTGGTCGACCGCCCGCTCTTCTTCACTGATCAAGTTGATCTGATCCAACGACACGCCCGCTTCGAGCAGGGCACTGCGCAGCATGCGCGGGATCTCGTCCGAACCTCGGCCGCGCAGACTGTCGTCGCGGCGGCAGACATAGTAATCGAAGTGTTTCGCCGCCATGTGACCGATCTCGCGGATGTCCTCGTCGCGCCGGTCCCCGGGGGCCGCGAGCACCACCAACCGGCGCCCCTTCACCTCGAGTCGGTCGATCGTGTCGCAGACCGCCTTGATCGCGGCGGGATTGTGGCCGTAATCGATGATCACCTTGAACGGGTGGTCGTGGTACACATTCATGCGACCCGG
>JANLOU010000084.1:0-10516 GCA_031366735.1 Candidatus Eiseniibacteriota bacterium | reverse complement strand
CGCCGCACCGATGCCGCGGCTGGCGCCGGTGATGAGCAGGACGCGAGCTACTTCTTGCACGGTTGGACCATGCCAGCCCGGACTATCCGAGCGGTAACCGAGAGCTGCCCGACGTGACGCATCGCGTGTTCTGCGCCATGCATCAGGCAACCGATGACCGTGGAAGGCAGCTGGGCCCGTCCCACGCCACGGAAGTTGCCAAGTGTTGCCACGTCGATCGCGCGAAGCTCCGCGATGGCGACGTCAACCCGTGCGGAGAGAGCGTCCAGAGCCATCGCGACTTCCGTAGCGGTAAGTTCCAGACCTTCCGACTGAATCGCCGCGAGCTGTTCCGCCGACAACGCGTTCCCTCGGGCGTAGGAGAAGAGGCGATCGATGACTCCGGCAATGTGTCGCACATGAAAGGCGGCGGAGGCTATACCGGCAGGGCGAGCGTTCCATTCCTGCTCCGTCAGAGGCTCGACGATCTCCCCGACACTCTCGCGAACTTGAAGAAGAATGTGCGCGATTGGCTGAAGGACATCGGGGATGCCGTCGATGGGACCGCGCTGCCACCACTCAGTATTCGCCACGTGTCCTCGACTTCCCTGTGGAGAGCCGCCACACACGCCAATCGGCGCGTCTTGCGGCCTGACGTTGGAGCCAAGCGGGTGACGCGCCAAGCCCGGGCTTGGTGCCCTGCCGTTGGCGCTCCGATTGAACGAGGCATCAGACCCCACTTGGCGGTGCGACGCGCTTGGCGATTCGGTCCTCTGGTTCGACCACGCATGAGAGTTTGCGTAGGGCGTGGTTTGGGAGCGACAGGAGTCTCGTGCCAATGCCCTTACGATGCGCGAACTTCTCGAAGATCGGCTGCCCCGGCCCGTTGTAGACCTCCTCGTATGTTCCGTCGCGGTTGAGCTTGAAGCCGAGATAGTAGTCCGGCGTGGTTGTGAAAGTGAGGCTGTCCTTGAAGGTCGCTTTGATCTGCACCCGGCGCCCGGCGGGGGTCACTGCGTCGTATTCGGGTTGCGACACGGCATGCAACGCGAGGTCGTATTCAAGCTCCGCGACAACTTCACCGATGTCTCCGACCAAGCGGCCATCGATGGTGAAGCGGCGACTGGGAAAAGCAGCACACAGCCGCTCGATTCCCTGGAAGACGAGCAAGAGACCTTCGTTGATGGCGCGGCGCTGCGTCATGTGCTTTGAGGCCTAACGCTCAGCATGAGCGGCGGCGAGGATCGCCGTCGGCCGGATGCCGTTTTGATGCCGCCCCGTCCCATGCTCAGGACCGGCGGAGATTGAAACACCAAGCATGGTCATCTCCTTTGTGGACCCCGTGAAGTGTGGAGGACGGGCAAGCGCCGTGGCCGCACGACCCTATAGAACAGGTGCAGGAAGAGCAGCGGATGATGCCGGGCACACGTCGCTGCCCAGAAGGACAAGGTAGAGTGTACATCGCTCGCAGCATATAGCGGCGCGCGTGACACCCCCGACGCCCATCCAGCTACTGGACCGCATCACGGGCGGCGCAAAGCGCCGTCAGTCGCATGCCTGCTGTCAGTCGGCCCCTTCGCGGCTTTGCGCCTGGGTCTTCTTCGGCTTCGTCCAGCCTCGCCTCTCCGGATGAAGTGCCTCAGATTCCGCCGAAGGTATTCTGCAAGCGCTGATTCACCACGCTATCGAAGATCGAGCCAAAGCGATAACTGATGCCGAACGAGGTGTAGTACTGGAACGCGGTGGCCAACTGCCGTCGCCGCGCCAACACCTCGCTGTCGCTCGCATCGCCGCGCGGCAACGACAACTGATCGCGGATCCGCGCCACGAATCCGTAGCCGCTCAGCGAAAAACCCTTCCAGAGCTTCAGGTCGACATTGCCCGAGGTGGTCACACGGTACTTCGAGGTGTCATGCAGATACTGATTCAGCGAACCCCTCACATCGACCGTCCCCCAAGGCTGGCGCAGCGCCATCGCCAAGTCGAGCTCCTGTGCAATCAACCCCTCGGAGGTCTTGCCATAAAGCGTCTCGGTCTCGTAACGCGTGTGTGAAAGGTTGAGCTGGTAGCCCAATGTGACCGACCTCCGGGACGATTCCGAGTAGGGATAGAAGTCATACTCGAGCGCAGGGCCGATTCGTACCGAGCGATCGGTGTTGGTGAAGCTCGACGAATAGGCGCCGGTCGAGAACCCCGCGGACCACTGTGGCGTCAGGCTCCGCACCCATAGCCCTCGCGCCGACCAACTGCGCGTCAGGCTCGTGAACCGGGCGCCATTCTCGAACTCGTATTCGTTCTGGTTGTAGCTCTGACTCACGCTCGCCCCGAGCTTGTTCGCCTCGGTCACTCGCGTCCCGGACAACGCGCTGTAGAAGTTGAGCGAGCGGTAGGACTTCTCGCCATTCAGGTACCCATTCGTGCTCAGCTTGTACACCCAGTGGTTCCAAGCATCCCTCACGGCCGCCGTGTTCGCCACGGCAGCTTGCTTAGGCTCCAGATAAGCAACACTCAGCCCTTCAGAACCCGGCCGCGTGATGGCATCGCGCGCGATCAGGGCGGCCAGCGTGCGATGGATGAGCTTGCGCTCGTCGTCATCCGACGCGGTCGAGGGGGAGAACACCACGAGCGTGTCCGCCGCGGGCCCACCGCCTCGAGGACGCATCACGAAAAACGTGGCCTCGGTGCCGCCGCCGCCCGTGTCGCGCGTGGTGAGCAGGACATTCACATCCGCGTCGGCGCGGTCGCGCACCCAATCCACCCACGCCATCTCGCGCTTCAAGTAGTCGAAGTCGCAGACTTCGTCCGAGCAGTCGAGGAACAGGCGCAGCCGGCGCGGCGAGGCGCCGGCGGGCTGCTCCTCGGCCATTGCCGGGGCGACACTGCCGAGCAGCGCCATCGCACACAGTGACACGACAACGATCAGGAGGCGCATCGTGAATCCTCGCGGGATGGAGCGGGCAGCCCGGACCAGGAAGGCCGCGAACCTAGCAGAGAGGCTCGCGCGTGGGCATGCTAATGTCCGGAAAGCTTTTTCCGATAGCCCGCCGGGCGCGCCCCGGCACAGGTTCTCGAAGGAGGTCCCACATGGCCGCCCGCCCGAGCGACGCCACATCGCTCTCCAATGCTGACCTCGCTCCCACCACGCCTGCGCAACGCACATGGAACTGGTGGCACTTCTGTTCGCTGTGGATCGGCATGTCGGTCTGCATCCCCACCTACACCATGGCGTCGAGCCTCATCGACAACGGCATGTCATGGTCGCAGGCGATTCTCACCATCTTCCTCGGCAACAGCATCGTGCTGCTGCCCATGCTGCTCAATGCGCATGCGGGTGCGCGCTATGGCATCCCGTTCCCGGTGTTCGCACGCGCCAGCTTCGGCGTGTTGGGCGCAAACTTGCCGGCGCTGCTGCGCGCACTGGTGGCGTGTGGTTGGTTCGGGATCCAGACTTGGTTCGGCGGCGCGGCTCTGTACACGCTGACCAAGCAGATGTGGCCGGGCATCGCCTCGCTTCCGTCCGTGCTCCCCGCGGGCATCGGGCTCTCGAGCGGCGAGGCGCTGGGCTTCCTCGTGTTCTGGCTCCTCAATGTGTGGTTCATCGTGAAGGGCACGGAAAGCATCAAGTGGCTTGAATCGGTCAGCGCCCCGTTCTTGATCATCGTCGGCCTCGCGCTGTTGGCGTGGGCTTACACCAAGGCGGGCGGCTTCGGCCCCATCCTCGCGCAACCGTCCCGCTTCGCCACGAACGACGCGTTCCTCAAGGTGTTCTTCCCCTCGCTCACCGCCATGGTGGGGTTCTGGGCCACGCTGTCGCTCAACATTCCCGATTTCACCCGCTACGCCCGCTCGCAGAAGGACCAAGTGATCGGTCAGGTGCTTGGACTTCCGCCCACGATGACGCTGTATGCCTTCATCGGCGTCGCCGTGACCTCGGCCACCGCGCTGATCTTCCCCGGCGGGCATGTGATCTGGGATCCGGTCGTCCTGCTGGGCAGCATCGGCGGGCCCTTCACGGTGCTGTTGTCGATGTTGGCGCTCAGCGTCGCCACTCTGACCACGAATCTCGCGGCCAATGTGGTCTCCCCCGCGAACGACTTCAGCAATGCCGCGCCGCGGTGGATCTCGTTCCGCACCGGCGGCCTGATCACCGCATTCGCCGGCATGATCATGATGCCCTGGCGACTGCTGGCCAGCTCCTCGGGCTACATCTTCACTTGGCTGATCGGCTACTCCGCACTACTCGGGCCGATCGGCGGAGTATTGATCGCCGACTATTTCATCCTGCGCGGCCGGGAGCTGTCCGTGGACGACCTGTATCGCCGTGGCGGTCAGTATGAATACACGCGCGGCGTGAACCCGATCGCAGTCATCGCCTTGCTGGCGGGCGTGTTGCCGTGTGTGCCCGGCTTCCTGGCCCAGGCATTTCCAGCGCAATACGGCGAGGTGGCGCCGCTGTGGAAGTCGCTCTACGCCTACGCGTGGTTCCTAGGCTTCGGTGTGGCCGGCACGGTGTATGTGGCGCTCACGAAACTCACGCGCCGAGGCACCACCGTTCGCGCCTGAGGCCCGCCAACTTCAGGCCGGGGCCCGCTCTGCGAATGCCTCGAGCGCAGCACCCAGGATACGCATGGCCCGGGCCAGTTTGCCCTGCTCCAATACATACGCCAGCCGCACTTCGTCGCGGCCAAGCCCGGGCGTGCCGTAGAAACCGTCGAGCGGTGCCACCATGACGGTCTCGCCCTCCAGCGAGAACTCCTGCAGCAGGAAGATGGCGAAGGCATTCGCATCCACGATCGGTAGCCGCGGACACAGGTAGAAGGCCCCCTCGGGCCGACGCACTTGCACGCCGGGCAGCTTCGTCAACGCGCCATGCACCAGGTCGCGCCGCTGCTGGTATTCCGCGAGCACGCCTGCGGTGTAACTCGCCGGCACTTCGGTCAATGCGCAGCACGCCAACTGCTCGATCGTCGGCGGGCACAATCGTGCGTGCCCAAAGCGCAGTACGGCTTCCATGAATGTCCGGTTGCGACTCACGATGTTGCCGATGCGCGCGCCGCAGAGCGAGTAACGCTTGGACACGCTGTCGACCACGATCATGTTCTGCTCGAAGCCCTCGCGCGTGAGCACCGAGCGGCTCGTGCGCCCGTCGTAGACGAACTCGCGGTACACCTCGTCGGCCACCAGGTAGAGCCCGCGGTCCCTGGCGATGTTAGCGAGCAACTCGATTTCCGCATCGGTGTACACCGTACCGGTCGGATTGTTCGGCGAGCAGATCAGGATGGCGCGCGTGCGCGGTCCGATCTTCGCTTCGATCTGCGCGCGGCTGGGCAGATGATAGCCGTCCTGACCGTGCGTGGTGACCGGCACGACTTCGACTCCCAGCATTGCCGCGAAGCCGCTGTAGTTGGTGTAGAACGGCTCGAACACCACCACCTGGTCGCCGGCGTCGCACACGGCACCCAGCGTGAACAAGATGGCCTCACTGCCTGCCGTGGTGACGAAGATCTCCTCGACCGAGAGTATCACCCCGACACTCGCATAGTACTGGCGCAACGCGTCCTGGAACTCCGGCAGGCCCTGCGAGGGCCCATACGGAACATAGGCCTGATCGAACGCGCGGACGCGATCGAGGATCACTTGCGGCGTGGCGATATCCGGCTGACCGATATTCAGCCCGTGCACCGTGAGGCCGCGCTCCCGGGCTTGCACGGCATACGGTGCCAAGCGGCGGATGGGAGACGCTGGCATCTGGATGGCGCGGCGCGAAAGTGGCAGGGACGACGACATTCACTTCCTCCGCAGGCGGGCCGCCAGCCGCTTCACATCCAGTTTCACTTTGGGAGGCTTGGGGTCCAGCTGCTCAAGTGTCTCGGCCACGATCTCCGAGACCGCAAGATCGCGGTACCATTTGTGGTCCGCCGGGATCACGAACCACGGCGCATGCGGTGTGTTGCAATGCGCGACCGCATCCCGGAATGCGCGCTGGTAGTCGTCCCAACGAACCCGCTCATCCAAGTCACCCTCGTTGAACTTCCAGTGTCGGCTCGGATCGTCGAGGCGCTTGAGCAGCCGCTCACGCTGCTCGTCCTTGCTGATGTGCAGGAAGAACTTCAGCACGCTTGTTCCACTCTCACTCAGGTGACGCTCGAAATCGTTGACCACCGTATAGCGCCGCTTCCACTCCTTCTCGGCCACCAGCCCGTGGACACGCACCACGAGCACATCTTCGTAGTGGGATCGATTGAAGATCGCCACTTCACCACGCCCCGGGGTGACCTTGTGGATCCGCCAGAGGAAGTCGTGGTTCACCTCTTCTGGCGTGGGCACCTTGAAGGCATGCACATGCGCGCCAACCGGATTGAACGCCGACACCACCTTGCGGATACAGCCATCCTTGCCCGAGGCATCCATGCCCTGCAAGACAATCAACAAAGAGCGACGCCCCTCGGCGTAGAGGCGGTACTGGAGCTCGTCGATGCGGGCGATGTTCGCTGCCGTCCGCTCGAGGGCCTCTTCCTTGTCCTTGCATCCGGGCGTGGAGTCCGGATCCCAGTTCTTCAACTTGAACTCACGGCCCTTGACGCGCAGTCGTTCGGACAGAGGCTTCATGCTTCCTGCTTTCTGGAGTGGGTGTCGGGACGATCATGGCCGATGGAATCGCGCTGGCTAGTGCAGGCGCTTGCGCCGGTTGCGGACGAAGTCGCGGAACACATAGGCCCCGAGGTTGTTCGGGTCCGTCTCGTAGATGCGCCCATGGTTCAACTCGGTGAGCTTGCGCACGAAATCGAGCAGCAGGGGGTCGGCGGCCAGCATGAAGGTGGTGATCGTGATGCGCTTGCGTCGGCAGTAGGCGGCTTCTTCGAGCGTCTTGTTCACGATCCTGGGATCCAGCCCGAAGGGATTCTTGTAGAGCTTTCCGAACTCGCGGATGCAACTGGGCTTGCCGTCGGTGATCATGAAGATCTGCTTGTTCACACCCTTGCGGCTGTTGAGAATCCGTTGCGCCAGCTGTAGCCCCGCCTTGGTATTCGTGTGGTACGGGCCCGCTTGGATGCGCATGAGGTCCCGAAGTGGGACCTGCGTGGCATCGTCACCGAACAGCACCACATCGAGCGTGTCCTTGGGATAGCGCGTCTGGATCAACTGGGTGAGTGCGAGCGCGATGCGTTTGGCGGGGGTGATGCGATCCTCGCCATACAGGATCATGGAGTGGCTCACATCCACCATGAGCACCGTCGCGCATGCTGAAGCATTCTCCTGCTCGTACACCTCGAGGTCGCCCTCGGTCACTTGGATGTCATCGATACCGTGATTCTTGACGGCGTTGCTCATGGAGGTGAGCGGGTCCAGGTTGCCGATGTCATCACCGAACTGCCACGCGCGGGTTTCGGACAGCCTTTCGCCACCCTTGCCCGCGACCGGCACACGATGGTCCCCGGGACCGCCTGCATTGAGCGAAGAGAAGATCTCGTTGAGCGAGTCCTGACGGATCCGGCGCTCGCCCTTGGGCGTCAGCTGGAATCCGTCCCCTTCGGCCCGGGCCTCGCCGGAGTCCTCGAGCATCCGCTTGAACTCCTCGAGCCCGAACTTGTCGTTGAAGAAACCATACTCGCGCCCGAAGTGCTCCATCCACTTGAGCGCCTCGTCCACATCGCCGCCCGTCTGCAGCAGCAAGTTGCGGTAGATCTCCATCAACTGACGCACATACTCGAGGTCGTCTGGGCGCGGCCCCTTCCACTTCGAGTAATCGAAACGCACGCGGGACCCTTTCCTCAGCAGTCGAGCAACGGTTTGCGGGCAACGAGCATGGCATAGCCGGGATTCCCTCGCAGAGGGATTCGACCCTGCTCCTGCACGACCAGACCGGCCTGATCGAACCACTCACGGTACTGCGTGACATGTGCGTGGCTGTAGTACATGGGTAACCCTTGGACGCCGCGCCAGTCGATTTCGATTCCGGTCCACGCCTCCTGACCCACCGTGACCAGCAATTGCCCCCCCGGCGCCAGCCAGTCGGCGAATCGCTGGATCAACGCCGGTTGGTCCTCGAGCGGCACATTGATCACGGAGTAGAACGCCACCACGGCATCGAACGAGCCCGGGGCGAATGCGATGGTGGTCATATCCGCGCACAGGAACCGCGCGGCCGGCACCAATGCCCGCGCCCGTTCCACATTGACCGGCGAGAGGTCGATGCCCGTGACCGCGCAGGTGCGTGCGAGTTCGCGAGCGGCTGGCAGGCCATTGCCACAGCCCGCGTCCAACACCCGAGCCCCGGCACCAAGTCGAGCCATGAACCGATCGAGCCAATAGGCATAGCCCGAGCGGGCATAGTCGAACTCATCGCCGCGATAGGCATGCGAAGCGCGTTCATACGCATCACGCACCAAGGTTCGGGGATCCTGCGTCACCGTCATTTCCCTTCGAGCAACCCACGGCTCTTGGCATCCAGCACCGCATCCAGGCTCACCACCCGCGGCGTGATCACGATGATGCTTTCGTGATGCGTCTGCTCGACGATCTGGCGCGAGAACAGGAACGGCAGCACGGCGCCCAACACCGGGAAGCTGCGCTTCACCTTGCGATCCACGGTGCGCGTGAACCCGCCCAGCACGAGTGGCTCGCCGTCCTTCGCCACAATCGTATTGCGCAGGATCTGTCCCCGCTTGACCGGGGCACCGAACGCGGCTCCGGGTGTGGAGGTGAACTCGGTGAGCTCGCCCGCGATCTCGAGCTGCAGGTAGCCGCTCTCGCCCAGCGACGGTGTCACCTCGAGCTTGAGTCCGGCGTCCATGGTCTCGCTCACATACTGATTGGTGTACCCATTCGCCTTGGCCACATAGGTGACCCGTTGTCCGTCGAGGATGGTGGCGGTGCGATTATTGAGCGTCAGGATCCGCGGTGTGTCGCGGTAAGTGGCGGCGCCTTTCTCCTCGAGCAGATTGAGAGCGTTGAAAAGCGTCACATCTGCGAAGAGTTGGGAATTGGTCGAGATTCTTGCGGACTTCTCCTCGGAGGAAAAGGGGAGTGGCGTCAGCTCGTTCCGTCGACCGTGATCGTTCGCGGAGTTCCTCCCCCAGTTCCCTCGCACCGTCGTCGACACCCGGCTCCAGTCCACTCCCAGGTCCCGCGCCTTGTCGAGATCCACCTCGACGATGCGTGCTTCGAGCGAGATCTGCCGAGGCGGCAGATCGCTGGCTCTGGCCAGTGCCTCGACCTGACTCACATCCGCGTCCTCGCCCATCAGGACCACCCGATTCGCGGACTCCTGCAACCGCAGCTCCACGCGATGGTCCACTCCATCCTGTGTCCACGAGATCACCCAGCGCCCGGATATCTCACGGGCTCCGAGCAGCTGGGCCATCTCCGCGGGGGGCGTGTACATGGGTGCGAACAGCGCGGTGCGCGCGCCAGCACTGGCCATGGAGCCCCAGGTCAACATCGCCGATGCGACCACGGCAGTGGTTCGAGACTGGTTCATGGAAGACCCCTTCAATGCCCGCCGCGGCCTTTCCTGCACCGAGCGGGCGCGGTGCCGGGTTCGCAGGACTGTCAGTCGTCGCCCATACCGCTCAGCATGGACTTGAGCATGTCCTTGTACTCCGTCGATGCAGTGTCGGTTCGCTCCCTCGAGAGCATGGAGTTCTGGTGCAGACCCTCGAGGACCAGCTCCATCGCCACCGCATGTTCGCCCGCGTTCGTGGGCTCGAGGTACTGGGCGGCCAGTTCGGGCAGCCCTTTGACCGCACTCAACTGCAACTGGAAATCCTTCTCGGGCACTTCGTCGCTGACGCTCAGTTGGTTGCCGCTCGCGAACCACTCCAGCACCGGTCGGTAAACGGACGCTGCCTGCACTTCGGCTGCATCGGGCAGCTCCACGCCGCGCGGGCGCGCGCGCTTGCCCTTGGGTTTGAACGCATCGGGAAAGCGTTGTGCGAACACCGACTTGAGTCCCCGACCCAACAGCGCCTTGGCCACATTGAGCGCACCTTCCTGCTCGCCCTCCAGCACCAGCTCGACTTTGCCACTCACCGCGCTGACCGCGGCCTGCAGGTCGCAAACGCGCGTCACCACGCGCGTATCGCCCGTGCGGATACCGCGGCGCTCGGCATTGCTCACCAGATTCTCGAGCAGCGAGATCGTGAGCCGGGCCGAAACGCCCGAGTTCTGGTCCACGTACTCGCTGCGCCGCGCCTGGATGGCAACCTCCTCGACCAGCTCGCGCATGAAACCCGGGACCACCACTTCAACGCCAGACTCGCGGTGGGTCCAAGCCTCTTGACGGGTGATCGCCATGCCCTGTTCCCGCGTCATCGGATAGTGCGTGATGATCTGCGAATGGATCCGGTCGCGCAGGGGCGTGATGATGTTGCCGCGATTGGTGTAGTCCTCGGGATTCGCCGAGAACACCATGGCCACATCCAGGGGGATACGCACCGGGAAACCGCGGATCTGGAAGTCCTTCTCCTCGAGCAGATTCAACAGACCCACTTGGATGCGCGGCTGCAGATCGGGAAGCTCGTTGATCGCGAAGATG
>JANLOU010000083.1:0-5001 GCA_031366735.1 Candidatus Eiseniibacteriota bacterium | reverse complement strand
GCAGCAGACGGCCCACGCGCTCGCGCTTGCCCTTGCTGGCGTTGAACACGTAACTGCCGCTGCTCAGGGTGCCCGAGTAGATGCGCACGAAGGTCAGGCGGCCCACGTAGGGGTCGGCCATGATCTTGAAGGCCAGCGCGGAGAACGGTTCGGTATCGCCCGGGTGCCGCTCGATGTGCTCGAACGTGTAGGCGTGGTGACCCGAGATCGCGGGCTTGTCATTGGGCGAGGGCAGGAAGTCGACGACAGCATCGAGCAGGCGCTGCACACCCTTGTTCTTGAAGGCCGAACCACACAGGACCGGGTTGATGATGCCCGCGAGCGTACCCTTGCGGATCGCGCGGAACAGGTCGGCGGAGGTGTACGGCTTCTCGTGCAGATAATCGTCGAGCAACTGCTCGTCGTATTCGGCAACCGCCTCGACCAGGTGGAAACGCGCCTCGTTGGCCTGTTCGACCAGGTCACGCGGGATCTCGGTCTCGATCAGCTTGGTGCCGTCGGAATGGTCTTCGTAGGTGATGGCGGTCATCGAGACCAGATCGACCGTGCCCTGGAATGTGTCGCCGGCGAAGATCGGCATGTTGATGGGCACGGCCTTCGCGCCAAGGCGGTCCTTCATCATCTGGACGACATTGTTGAAGTCGGCGCCGACGCGATCCATCTTATTGACGAACGCGATGCGCGGGACATTGTACTTGTCCGCTTGGCGCCAGACCGTCTCGGACTGGGGCTCCACACCGCCCACGGCGCAGAACACGGCGACCGCTCCGTCCAACACGCGCAGCGACCGCTCCACTTCCACGGTGAAGTCCACGTGGCCGGGAGTGTCGATGATATTGATGCGATGATCGCGCCACAGACAGGTGGTGGCCGCAGAGGTGATGGTGATACCACGCTCACGCTCCTGCTCCATCCAGTCCATCGTGGCAGCGCCTTCGTGCACCTCGCCCGTACGGTGAATCCGGCCCGTATAGAACAGCACGCGCTCGGTCAAGGTAGTCTTGCCGGCGTCGATATGGGCCATGATCCCGATGTTGCGATATTTGTCGAGCGCAGTCTGCCGAGCCATCTGAGGTCACATCCTTACGAATCTGAAAGAACTCCGGAGACACCACCTGCCTTTCGGTGAAGAAAGTGCGGTGATGAGGCTTGAATCAGCTGCGAGCACGCAAGAGCGCGCGGAACTCAGGAGATCCGCGCTACTCCCAGGCCGGCGTGGAGCCGGCCTTCGTCACAGCTGGGTTACCAGCGGTAGTGTGCGAAAGCCTTGTTCGCTTCCGCCATTTTGTGGGTGTCTTCACGCTTCTTGACCGCGCCACCCTCGTTGCGAGAGGCAGCCATGATCTCGTTCGCGAACATCTCGGCGAACGTATGGTCCGCACGCTGGCGGGCGTAAGTGATGATCCAGCGCGTCGCCAGGGCATTGCGGCGATCCGGACGGACCTCGACCGGCACCTGGTAGTTCGCGCCACCGACTCGACGCGACTTCACCTCGAGCACCGGCTTCACATTGTTCATGGCCTGCTTGAGGACCGCCATAGGCTCCTGGCCGGTCTTCTGCTCGATCATGCCCATTGCCTTATAGAAATGGCGTTCGGCCGTCGAGCGCTTACCGTCACTCATGATCGCATTGATGAACCGCGTCACGAGAACACTGTCGAACTTTGGATCGGGCACCGATTCACGGCGTACGATCCCGCCCTTACGAGGCATTCTTTGATCCTCTCATCGATCCGGCCCCGCCCAGTGGACGAGTGCCGCTGAAACGCGCGCGCGGCGGCCATTGCGAGCCGTCGCGCGGACGCAGCTTCCTACTTCGACTTGGTGCCGTACTTGGAACGGCTCTGCTTGCGACCCGCAACACCACTGGCGTCCAGCGTCCCACGAACAATGTGGTAGCGGACACCCGGGAGATCCTTCACACGACCACCACGGATGAGCACAATGGAGTGCTCCTGGAGGTTGTGCCCCTCGCCAGGGATATAACAGGTCACTTCGATTCCATTGGTCAGCCGGACACGCGCCACCTTACGCAACGCGGAGTTCGGTTTCTTGGGCGTGGTCGTGTACACGCGAGTGCACACCCCACGCTTCTGCGGGCAGGACTTGAGCGCAGGCGCTCCAGTCTTGCTCTTCTGTGGCCGCCGCCCATGACGGACGAGCTGGCTCAAAGTCGGCACAGTCTACCCCCGGAAGCTGTCGATATCGGGTTGTTCGCGGACTGAGGGCACGGCATCAGTGTGGTACATGTTCCGCCGTTGCCGCGAAGGACCGGAAATCTAAGTTGTCTGGTTGCTGGTGTCAAGCGGATTGTCGCCGGTCCGCCGACCCGCCCCTGCAAAGGGGTGGGCCGGGGCCGGGTCGACAAGTACTAGGCAGTCTTGGCTCCCTCATCCTCGAGCTCGACGGTGACCGTCGGGATCTCCTTCTCGGCATCCAAGCGTACCCTGCGGTACACCGGCATGCCGGTTCCGGCCGGAATGAGGTGGCCGATGATGACATTCTCCTTGAGGCCGCGCAGCTGGTCCACTTTACCGTGGATCGCCGCCTCGGTGAGCACCCGGGTGGTCTCCTGGAACGAGGCCGCCGAGATGAAGCTCTCCGTGGACAGTGACGCCTTGGTGATTCCGAGCAGGAGCGGCTGGAATGTGGCGGGCGACTGCCCGTCTTCCAGCATCTTCTGGTTCTCCGACTGGACAACCAGTCGGTCGACATGCTCTCCCTCGAGGAAAGTGGTATTGCCCGGATCCTCGATCCGCACCTTCTGCAGCATCTGGCGCACGATGACCTCGATGTGCTTGTCATCGATACGCACGCCCTGCAACCGGTAGACCTCCTGGATCTCGTTCACGAGGTACTCCTGAACCTCCTCGATGCCCTTGATCTTGAGGATGTCGTGCGGATTGATCGGTCCTTCGGTGAGCTTGTCACCCGCGCGGACGACCGAGCCGTTCTGCACATACACATGCCGGCCCTGCGGGATCAGGGCTTCCTGATCGTCGCCGTCCTCGCTCTTGATCGCGTACTTGCGCATCCCGCGCGTCACACCCACATACTCCACGGTGCCGTCGATCTCGGCCACGACTGCGGCGTCCTTCGGGCGGCGCGCCTCGAACAACTCGGCGACTCGCGGCAGACCACCGGTGATATCGCGCGTCTTGCTGGCCTCGCGGCGGGTCTTGACCAGCACCTCGCCCGCGCCCACCTTCTGGCCGTCGCGCACATCGAGTCGCGCGTCGGTCGGCAGCGGGTAGTGCGCCAGCTTGTGACCCTTCTCGTCCAGGATGTCGATGGCCGGCTGCAGCTCCTTGTTGCGATCCTCCATGATCACCAGGAGCTTCAGGCCGGATGTATCGTCGACCTCGTCGCGGACGGTGACCTTCTCCTTCACGTCCACGAAGCGGACAACGCCCGCCTTCTGCGTGACGATCGGGTTGTTGTACAGGTCCCAGTCGAACAACAGCGCCTCCGCGCCCACCGTCTGGCCGTCCTGCACCACGAGGCGCGCGCCGTAAGGCACATTGAAACGCTGCTTGATGCGGCCGTCGGCATCCTCGATCTCGAGCTCCGCCCCGTGCGTGAGGCAGACCCAGAAGTCCGCGTGCCCCTCGACCGTGTCGGGACCACCGTATTGCACGGTGTCGAGGTCCTTGAAGCGGATCGTCCCGGCTTCCTTCGTGGAGGTCTTGGACTGCTCGACGATACGGCTCGCCGTGCCACCGATGTGGAAGGTGCGCAGCGTGAGCTGCGTGCCCGGCTCGCCGATCGACTGCGCCGCGATGACGCCCGTTGCCTCGCCCAGGTCCACCATGCGGCCGGTGGCCAGATTGCGGCCGTAGCACTTGGCACAGACGCCACGGCGCGCATCGCAGGTGAGCACCGAGCGGATGCGCATCTTGGCCAGACCCGCTTTGGAGGCCTCGTCGATGAGCTTGGTGACGACCTCGTCGATCATCTCGCCCGCTTCGACGATGGTCTCGTTCGTGATCGGATGCACCACATCCTCTGCAGCGACGCGACCCAGCACGCGGTCCGCGAGCGGCTCGATGATGTCCTCGCCGTCCTTGAGCGGGCGCACCGACAGGCCACGGATGGTGCCGCAGTCGTCCTCGTTGATGATGACATCCTGCGCCACATCGACGAGACGACGGGTGAGGTAGCCGGCATCGGCCGTCTTGAGCGCCGTATCGGCAAGACCCTTGCGCGCACCGTGCGTCGAGATGAAGTACTCGAGAACGGTCAGGCCTTCCTTGAAGTTGTGAATGACCGGGGACTTGATCTCGCCGATGCCGCCGGTGACCTTCTTCTGCGGCTTGGCCATGAGGCCACGCATACCGGCCAGCTGACGGATCTGCTCGCGATTACCACGAGCGCCCGAGTCGGCCATCATGAAGATGGGGTTGAAGCCCTCGCGATCGCGCGCCAAGCCCTCGAAAGTCACCTGCTCCACATTCGTGGTCGCGTGGGTCCAGGTGTCGATGACCTTGTTATAGCGTTCGCCTTCGGTGATGGCGCCATCGCGGTAGTTCTTGTTGATGGCGTTCACCTCGCTGCGAGCGGACGAGATGATGGCGTCCTTCTCGGGCGGGATGCGCACATCGTCGATGCCCACGGTGAATGCGCCCTGCGTGGCGTAAGCGAAACCCAGATCCTTCAGGTTGTCGAGCAGGTCCGAAGTGATCTCGCTTCCCAGCATGGCGTAGCAATCCGAGACAATGCGCTCGAGCAGCTTCTTGTTCATGGAGGCGTTCACGAACCCGAGTTGATCGGGGATGACCTCGTTGAACAACACCCGACCGGCCGTCGTGACGACCCAGCCGCTCGGCTCGGGCTTCAGCAACGGCAGGCTCGAGGCCCGCACGGCGATCTTGCCATGCAACGAGATCTGACGGTTGTCGAAGTAGGCCGACCTCACCTCCTCGGAACTGTAGAACCGCCGCAACCGGCGCGGGTCCCCCGCCGGCAGATCCGCCGCAACCGCGTTCGGGTCGAGGATCTCGC
>JANLOU010000028.1:0-5283 GCA_031366735.1 Candidatus Eiseniibacteriota bacterium | reverse complement strand
TGTGTGCATCACGATGTATGCGTACTTCCTGCACCATGCGTGGCAGTTCTGGGTGCTGGCCGCGATGGTCGCGATGTTCCAGGGCGGCACACAGGCTTTGTCGCGTTCGATGTTCGCTTCGCTCGTGCCACGCGCGCAGGTCGGCGAGATGTTCGGGTTCTACTCGGTCAGCGAAAAACTTGCGGGCGTGGTGGGCCCGATCATGTTCGGCCTGGTCACGCAGCTGACCGGCGGCGGCCGCATGGCAACGCTCACGCTGTTGCCATTGTTCATCGGCGGCGCATGGCTGCTGACCACAGTGGATCTGGCGCGCGGGGCGCGTGAGGCTGCGAAGGGCTGAGCGCAAGGTGCGTGCTGCGCTCGAACCGATTACGCACGAGCCCTGAGATTCGGATCACTTCCGCTTGTTCGCCGCTTTCTTGCGAGTCGGACTCGGCTTACGGCCGCCCGTACGCTTCGCCTTCGCGCCCGAGGACTTGGTCCGTTTGTTCCCTGCGATGGCCGCTTCCACCTCGCGCCATTCGCCCGCCGACAATTGCACTTCCAACGCGAGCAGGTTCTCCTCCAACTGCGCCACGCTCGAGGCCCCGATGATGGCGCTCGATACCTGGGCGTTGCGCAAGGTCCACGCCACCGCAACGGCAGCCGGCTTGAGCCCGCGCGCCGCGCACCACGCGCCCAGCCGTTCGGCTGCCGCGATGTTCTCGGGCGTCAGCGCCTTCTCCTGCGTGAGGAAATGCTTGAAGTCGCCGCTTGCACGGCTGCCGGGCGGGGTGGCGCCCCCGGCATATTTGTTCGTGAGCACACCCTGCGCCAGCGGCGAGTAGACGATCATGCCGATGCCATTGCGTTTGCAATACTCCACATGCTTCGGCTCGATGTGGCGATCGACCAGATTGTAGCGCGGCTGGCTCGAGATCATGCGCAGGTACCCTGCGCGCTTCTGGATCGTCGCCACCTGGTCGGCCACCTTGGGATGATGGTCAAAGTTCGAGAACCCCACATAGCGCACCTTGCCCGAGCGCACCAAGTCTTCGAACGCACGCAGCGATTCGTCGATCGGTGTGTCCTCGACCGGCGCGTGGAACTGGTACAGGTCCACATAATCGACCTGCAACCGGCGCAGACTCTGATCGAGCGCGTCGAAGATGTGCTTGCGCGACAGGCCGCGGCCCAGCGGCCCGTCCCACACGCGCCCCATGCACTTGGTGGCGATCACCAGTTGTTCGCGTGGCAACTCGCGGATGGCCGCGCCCAACACGGTCTCGGCGGCGCCGCGCAGATAGACATCCGCGGTATCGAACAGGTTGATGCCCAGCTCGAATGCACGGTGCACGATCCGCGTGGTGTCGTCGGCGCTGACCGAACCGCCGTAAGTGGTCCACGAGCCCAGCGCGATCTCCGACACCTGAAGCCCACTGCGGCCAAGGTTGCGATACTTCATGGTTCGCTCCATTCCGTGATGCGGATCGGTCAAGACCGTGACGGGCCGTCGAGCCCCAGTTCCTCTGCCAGCATCGGATTCATCTGGAGCGGCGCGCGCCAATACCACCACTCCACTTCGGGTGACCACGCATGTTCCTCGGCCAACCCATCGCCCCAGACGCACTCCGCAAGCAGGCGCGTGGATTCGCGCAATGAAGTGTCGGCCGCCGCGAGGCGTGCGTCAAAGGACTCGGAGATGGCCTCGGGGATCTCCTGCGCCAACTCGAACAGCATGTGGCGGTCATCCAGATCGTTGAGCCAGTCCTCGAGTCCGCCGACATAGGGCTCCCGGCAACCAGCCGCGAGCCGCTCCCACTGTGCGAGCAGACCATCGGCGCCGCCCGCGATGACATGGTCGGGGCAGCCTCTTGCAAGCAACCACTGCGCGACCTCCGGATCCTCGCTCACCGTGACCTCCGATTGGCTTGCCGCACGAAGTAGCGCTCACCGTCGTTGGGTTTGAAGCAAGTGCGGATGGTGCCATCGCGATCGAACGCCACGAAGGTCCCGCTTGCGCGATCGAAACGCGACACCACGCCATCCGCGCGCACCGCTTGGAGCACATCCCCTCCGAGCGCGGCATCCCGCAGCGCCTGCGCATGCCGCAGATACTCGGCGGGATCCGCCGCCCCGAACTCCGCGCCATGTTTTTCGAAATGTTCGCGCAGGCGCTCGGGCGAGTGGAATCCCACCCGGGCACCGAAGCCCGTCGCATCGCCGGCAGTGCGGACCGGCGTACTCGATGCCTCCGCTCGGGACGGTGTCGTCGGGCCGGCCGGACGCGGGTGAGGCGCCGGCGTGGACAGGCGTAACACGAGTAGCGCCACGGCCATCAGGGCCATGACCACGATTCCCGACTTTCGCTTCGAGCGGTTCCTCACCATGGAGCAAGGCTAGCGGCCCGCAGGGGCTGACGCCAGCTTTGACGACATGCGAACACCGCGGGACCGGATTGCGGCGATGCTATCCTTGACGCGTACACCGAGATCAGCGCTCCCTGAACCAAGTCCCTCGCTCCCGGAGAAGCCCTGCCTGTGAGATCCCTCATTCGCATTGCCGCAGGCTTCGTGCTGGCGCTGGCGTTCTCCTCAAGCCTGGCGCACGCCGCTGCGCCCGAGTTCACGCTGTGGCAGGACCTGCTCACACGCTACGCCCGGCAAGTGAGCGGCAAGGGACAGCCGATCGATACGCGTTTCGACTACGAGCAGCTCTATGTCGATGAGAAGATCTGGGCGACGCGCGAATCGCCCACCCTTGCGGCGATCCGCGCCCAGATGTTCGCGGTACCACCCCGAAGCATGAGCACCCCGGACCGCAGGGCGTGGGCGATCAACGCGTACAACTTCCTCGTGGTGGAACGCGCGACATTCAAACTATTGGTGCCGGGCCGACGCTTCCTGCGCTATCGCAGCGTCAACGAGATGTACTACTCCGATGGCTCCTTCTTCGAAGCCAAGGCCGTCACGATCGGCGAGCAGTCCTACACCATCCAAGAGTTCGAGCGCGCGTTCATCCAGGAGGACTCGGCCATGCTACCGGAGCCTCGCTCGCGCGCTGCGGATCCGCGCTTGGCCTTCGCGACCTGCCCCGGCGCCGTGGGCGGCCCGACATTGTGGTTGCGGGCGTTCCGTGGCGATTCGCTCGAAGCGCAACTGGACCAGGTCACCCGCAACGCATTGGCCAGCCCCAGGTGGATCCGGGTGAGCGCCAGGAAGGACGACCTGGAAGCGAGCGACGCACTGTTCGCCCGCCGCATGGACATGGGCGGGGATGCGGCGGGCATCATCCGGTTCGTCGAGAAGTACGGGTCGAAGGACGCGCAGAGCGTGATCCGCAGGTGCAAGCTCACCGCCCCGCCCCGCTACATGGCGTTCGACTGGAAACTGAACCAAGTGGAGCGCCCCAAGAATGAGATCCCTACGGGCGCCCCTTCGGATTCACTCGGCCAGCACTAGCGGGCTGCGCACCATTTCCACGAACGCACTCAGGAGCGCGCGCAATTTCTCCCGCGTGGCTTCGTCCGTGAGCTCGCCCTGCGGCGAGAACAATCCGGCCGCATTGGCCACATGCAGTTCGGGCCGCTGCAGGTCGCGGGCGTCCAGCGCCTGGAATACCTGACGCAGGGCGAGTTGGGCTCGCACCGTGCCGAACCCGCTGGGCGATGCCCCAGCCACCGCCACCGGCTTGCGTCGCAGCGGCTGGTCCTTGCCCCGCGAGACCCAGTCGAGTGCGTTCTTGAGCACACCGGGATAGCTGTAGTTGTACTCGGGAGTGACGAACAGCACGCCGTCCGCGGCGCGGATGGCCTCGCGCAATTCCACGACCGACACCGGGTAACCCACCTGCTCCACATCGCCATCGAACAACGGCACCGAGCGCAGGTCGTGCGTCGCGAGCACCACGCCCTCGGGCAGGACATCCAGCGCCGCGCGCAGTAGTGCCGAGTTGAGCGACGGGCGACGCAGGCTTCCGGATATGCCGAGCAGACGGATGGGGTTTGGCATTTGGAACCTCCAGGGGAACGGGGACCCCGTGTTCGGGTCGACGACCCCCTTTCCGATGCCGCCGGGTGGCCGTCGGTTCCACTTGCAGCGAAGCAGCGGGGAGACGCGCGACGATGCTATCCTGCGGCCCTCTCCCGTCATGGGTAGCACCACCGGTTCCCCGAAGGAGACACCGTGAATATCCGCGAGGACGACCCCAAGCGACTGCTCGGGTTGCTGTTCCAGTCGCACCCCTGGCACGGACTGTCGATCGGGCCACAAGCGCCTGCCGTATGCACGGTGTTCATCGAGCTGGTGCCCGCTGACACGGTCAAGTACGAGATCGACAAACGCAGTGGATTCCTCAAACTGGACCGGCCGCAGCGCTACTCCAGTCTGTCGCCCGAGCCCTATGGCTTCATTCCCCGCACCCTGTGCGGTCCGACGGTGGCCGCATTCGCAGGCGAGCAGGCCGGTCGCACGGGACTCAAGGGCGATAACGACCCGCTCGATGTGTGCGTGCTGACGGAACGCGCCATCAATCACGGCGGAGTGATCGTGCGCGCGCGCCCGATCGGGGGATTGCGCATGTTCGACGGCGAGGAGGTGGACGACAAGATCATCGCCGTGCTCGAAAGCGATCCCACGTACGAGTCGTGGACCGAGCTCGAGCACTGCCCTCCCGTGCTCATCGACCGTATCCAGCACTACTTCCTCACGTACAAGGACATGCCCGGCACCGCCGCCGCCCGCGTGGAACTCGCGGGGGTTTATGGCGCCCAGACCGCGCGCGACGTCATCGCGCGGGCGCAGGCGGACTACCGCGCGAAGTTCGGCGACCTCCAGGCCGCGCTCGATCTGGCGCTCGGCGCCGACGAAGACGGAGCGTGAGCGCTCTCGACGTCCTCGTACTGGGTGGCGGTGTCACCGGGGTCGGGGTGGCGCGGCTCGCGGCGCGCAACGGCTGGTCGGTCGCCCTGGTGGAACGCGACGATCTTGCTTCGGGCGCGAGCGGCGCGAGCAGCCACATGCTGCACGGCGGGCTGCGATACCTCGAACACGGGCAGTTTTCGCTGGTGCGCGAAGCGCTTGCCGAGCGGGGTGCCGTTTCGCACATGGCGCCCGCACTGGCACGCCCCGTGCGCTTCGTGGTGCCCGTGCACCGTGGCGGCCGCACGCCCGCATGGCAGCTGCGCGCCGGACTGGCGCTCTACGCCCGGCTGGCAGGCCGCGACGCACCGAGTCCGCATACCATGGCGAGCGCGACCGGGGCGCTGGCGCTGGAACCCGCGCTCGAGCGCGAGGGACTCCAGGG